>JAJYGK010000056.1 GCA_021790715.1 Chloroflexota bacterium | reverse complement strand
GTCCCGCGCGGTGACGACCTCGAACCCGTCGTCGCGGAGCTGCTCGACGAGCACGACCAGGAGGTTCGGGTCGTCGTCGACCAGCAGGATCCGGACGGGCCGCGCGGGGGGCGTCACGGGACGAGGATACCAGCGGGGGCCGTTCGAGCGGAACCCGTCCGAAGCGCCCCGGCCTCCTATTCCTGCCTCCCCACCCGCTCCGCGGGCAGCGTGATCACGAACGTCGCACCGCCTCCGTCGCCCTCGTAGCGGATCCGGCCGCCCATCGCCCGCAGCAGGCGGCGCGCCACGTCGAGGCCCAGCCCGGTCCCGTCGTGGCCCCGGGCGGTCGAGCCGCGCTGGAAGCGGCGGAAGACGAGCGCCCGCTCGCCGCGCGGGATCCCCGGACCTTCGTCGCGCACGCGCACCTCGAGGGCGGCGTCGCCCGCGGGCTCGATCGTCACGTGCACGGGTCCGGACGGCGCGTAGCGCACGGCGTTGTCGAGGAGGATCCACAGCACCTGCTCGACCGCGTCGCGGTCGGCCACGGCCAGCCAGCCCGCGCCGCCGTCGCGCAGGTCGAGGTCGCGCTCCGACGCGATCGCATGCCAGGCCCGCCGGACGGCGAGAGCCACCGCGAACGGCTCTGCGTCGGGCACGAAGACGCCGGCGTCGAGGCGCGTCGCCGTCAGCAGCTCGCGGACGACGCGCGTCAGGCGGTCAGCGTCCGCGTTGATCTCGGCGGCGAGGCGATGCGACCCGTCGGGCAGCCCGTTCGACGCGAGGTCCTCGGACGACATGAGGATGCGTGCCAGCGGCGCCTGCAGGTTGTGCCCGAGTCCCCGCACGAACTGGCGCTGCAGCTCGTTCGCCTCGCCGAGGCGCTGGGCATGCCGGGCGGCGGCCTCGTGGAGGCCGGCGCTCCGCAGGGCGACCCCGGCCTCGCGGGCGAAGAGGCCGAAGAGGGCCCGATCGGCCGCCGTCCAGCGTGCGACGGCCGGGCCCGTTCCCTCGAGCCGGCTGCCCGAGGCGGTGTCGACCTCGGCTGCGACCACGGCGGGGTCGTGGGCGGGGGGGTGGGCGGTGCCGTCGGCCGCGGTGTCGGAATCGGGTGCGTCTGCGGAGCCGCCGGCGGCCTGCGTCTCGGTGGGGACCTCGTCCCGACCGGGCGCCGTCATGGAGCCGTCGTGTGGCGCGACGTCGCGGGAGGCGTTCGCACGATCCGGCGGAGCGGCCGATGCCGGCGCGATCGCCACCACGGCCCCGCTGCCGTCGACGAGCCAGCAGGCGTCGAGGCCGAAGATCGAGTGGGCCGCGTCGACGACGTCCGCGAGCACGCTTGCAGGGCCCCGTTCGGGCCGCAGCGCCTCCAGCGCCTCCAGCGAGCGCCAGACGACCCGGTCGCGCGCCTCCAGGGTCGCCGCGAGGCGGTTGTGGGATGCGGCGAGCCGGTCGATCTCGTCCCGGTCGCCCTCCGGCAGCCGCGCCGCGAGGTTTCCGGCGGCGACCGCGCTGATTCCCGCCTCGATGGTGCCGAGACGTCGGTGGAGCAGGTCGGCCAGGTACACGGCGAGCGATGCCGCGAAGACGAGCACCAGCACGAGCAGCACGGCGAGGTAGGGGACCAGCGACGTGCCGATGGCGGTCGTCAGGCCGAGCTGCGTCGCGACCACGACCGTGCCGGCGAGGGCCCCGGATCCCGTCGAGCCGCCCGCTGAGGTTCCGGATCCCGCGGCGCCTCCCGCAATCGCACCCGGGGCCGACCACGCCGGGATGGGGACTCCGACGGCGACGATGTTGGAGGGCAGGCGCTGGGGCCCGCTCGGACCGGCGGCAGGCGTGTGCGAGACGGCGCCCGCGGAGAGGGTCGCGATGGACTGGTCGGATGTCGCCGCGGGCACGCCGCGCCCGTCGTAGATGGCCACGTCGAAGTCGGTGAGCTGCCTCGCGTTGACGACGAACGACGATCCGAGACGGCGGGCGAACGCCAGTCCGGCCCGTCCGCCGGACGCCGTCACGCCGGGCCCCGACCGGCCCGTGAGATCGATCGCCTGGAGGCTGACGTGGTACACGCCGTCGCCCAGGTCGGCGTAGGCGCTCTGCGTCGCCGTGAATCCCGGCGCGAGCAGCGCGGCGCGCAGGAGGCTCTCCAGGACGTCGGTGTCCGCGGCGGGTCCCGCCGCAACCGCGTCCGGCCCGATCACGACGGCTGCCGCGTCGACGCCCCCCTGCGTGACCAGGAAGTCGACGACCGTCTCGGCGATCGCATCCTGCTGCAGCGCGGCGACGTCCTGCTGCAGGGTGCTCCAGCCGGCGTAGCTCGCCGCAAGCGTGTCGAGGGTCGCGCCGTCGTCGCCCATGATCGTCTGCACCGCGCGTGCCGCGGAGGCGGCGCGATCGTCGGTCTCCGCGCGGACCGCGGCGTCGACCTGGCCGAGCACGACCGCCATGACGAGCGCGATCGGGACGACCGCCAGGACCAGGAGCGACAGCGTCTGCTGCTGCCGGTAGGAGAGCCCCCGGCGCGGTGCCATGCCGTCAGGACGACGCGGGGACCAGGCGGTAGCCGACCCCGCGCTCCGTCACGAGGTAGCGCGGATGATCCGGATCCGGCTCGATCTTGCGACGCAGGCGGCGAACCGACACCCACACGAACGACTCGTCGGCGCCGTCGACCTCGCTCCACCCGCGCGCGACCAGCTGCTCGGTGCGAACGACCCGGCCGAGCTCCCGCGAGAGCGCGTTGAGCAGGCGGACCTCGATGGGGCTGAGCGACACGCGCTGCCCGTTCACCCACGCCTCGCGGCGCTGGAGGACGAGCGTGAGGTCCGGTCCGAGCCGGAGTTCCCGGTCGCGCACGCGCTCGCCGAGGCGGTGGGACACGCGCTTGATGCGCGCCCGCAGCTCGGCGTAGTCGAACGGCTTGGTCACGTAGTCCTCGGCATACCGCTCGATGAACTTGACCTTGCTCTCCCCGGCGGTCACCGCCGACAGCACGATGATCGGCACGTCGTCGAGGCGGAGGAGGCGCTCCGCGGTCTCCTCGCCGTCCATGCCCGGCATCATCAGGTCGAGTACCACGATGTCCGGGGAGAAGCCGCGGAAGCGCGCGATCGCCTCCGGGCCCGACCGCGCGGGGAGGACGTCGAAGCCGTCCCGCTCGAGCCGCTCCGCGAGCTGTGCGAGCAGCCGGACGTCGTCGTCGATCAGGAGGACGCGCCGGACCTGGTCGCTCACCATCGACGCGTCACCCGAGCGTTCCGGATGGCGGCGCCGCGCGGGTCATCGAGGTGGCCTGTCCCGGCGGTGCGTCGGGCTTGCCGTGCGGCGGGTCGGGCTGCGGCACCGGCGTGGCCCTGTTCCCGGCACCCGGGACGTTCCCGCCCGGGTTCGGCGTTGCGGTGGGGGCGGTGCCCGGCGTCACCGTGTCGGTCGACGTGTTCCCGGCACCCGGGACGTTCCCGCCCGGGTTCGACGTCGCCGTGGGGTTCGTCGACGTGTTCCCGGCGCCCGGGACGTTCCCGCCCGGGTTCGGCGTCGTCGTGGGGGCGGCGGCGTCGCCGGCCTGCGCCGGTCCAGTGGCGCTGCCGACGCCCGGGACGTTCCCGCCGGGGTTCGGCGTGGCCGTGGACCGATCGGCTCCGGCCCGGCCGGCGTTCCCGCCCGCCGCGGGTCCGGTGCCGCCCCCGCCGGGCAGCCCGCCGGTGGAACCGCCCGAGCCGGCAGTCTCGCCGTTCCCGCCGCTCCCGGCCGCGGAGCCGCCGGCGCTGAGCCGCAGGAGCAGGTCGGTGGGGGGACCGCTCTGTCCCGCCTGGATCGCCAGGAGGGTCTGCCCGTGCCGGAAGAGCCTCCACGCGCCGTCGGTGCCGGCAGCGACGAACCCCGCGGAGGTCAGCTGGGCCTCGTACCGCTCGAGCGCGCTCGCGGGCGCCAGGTTCGAGCTGAACGCGAACAGCGTCGTGCCCGCGTCGTAGCCCCCGCCCTCGCCGACCACGACGGCGGCCTGGGACGGCGTCGGGATGCCGTCCGGAAGCGCCGGCGACGTGGACGCGAACGGTGACGCCGCGGAGCACGCGGCGAGGGTCAGCATGGAGGCCAGGACCAGGGCCCGGGGCGCCGCGCGGAGCGTGGCATGGCGCGAATCGCGCGGGCCGCGTGAATGTGTCATGTGTCAGCGACGCTCCCACCGTCGCCACGCGATCGTACCAACGCCCGGACGTCGCGCAATGCGCCGATAGTCCCCCACCGAACCGGGGCACGCGACACCCGGGCCGCGCATCCGGCGGGCGGTTTCCGCGCAGCCTACCCGGCCACCCCTTGCAACACTCATTGCGGCGGTGCGATCAGGCGCCGGCGTCGGCGCGGGACAGGCATCGAGCGACGCCGGCGCCCCCAATCTACGGTGGCGCGACGGGCAGAGACGGCGCGCTGTCGTCGCCCACCTTGCGTCCGGGCTTGCGACCGGCGCGCCGGCCTTCGATCCGCTTGCTCAGGCCCGGCGCAGCATCACCCGCTCCGCGAGGCCGAGCGGCAGCGAGCCGCTCCCGGTCAGCGTGTCGTGGAACTCCCGGATCGCGGCGACCGGCACGCGGTCCGGGGTGACTCCTTCGAACCCCTGCGCATCGAGCCACGCGCGCCGGATGCGCA
>JAJYGK010000165.1 GCA_021790715.1 Chloroflexota bacterium | reverse complement strand
CGGCCTCCCGGCGGACTCGACCTGGTGGCGTGGTCGACGTACCCGGCACACGCGCTCGTGCCGCTGATGCACGACGGCCGGCCGTTCGGGTTCCTGGAGGCCGCGCGCCACGCGCCGCATACCTGGACGGACGAGGAGCTGATGCTGCTCGAGATGACGGCGAGCCAGGCCGCCGTCGCCATCCACAACGCGGACGTCGTCGCGGAATCGGATCGCTGGGCGACCCAGCTCGCGGTCGTGCAGTCCTCCATCAGCCGGCTCAACCGGCTCAACACGGTGGAGTCGGTCGGACGCGCGATCGTGGAGGAGACGCGCCGGGTCGTCGACTACCACAACTGCCGCCTCTACCTGCTCCGGCCGCCGGACCAGCTCGAGCCGATCGCCTTCCGGGGCGAGGTCGGCACGTACACGGACATCACCGTCGACGTGCTGCGCATGAAGGTGGGCGAGGGCCTGACGGGCTGGGCGGTCAAGCACGACCGGCCCGTGCTCATCGACGATGCCGCAGCGGATCCGCGCGGCGTGACGATCGCCGGCACAGACGACATCGACGAGTCGATGATCGCCGTGCCCATGCACTTCGACGATCGCGTCATCGGCGTCCTGACCGTCTCGAAGCTCGGGCTGCGGCAGTTCGACGAGCGCGACCTGCGCCTGATGGGCGTGCTGGCCGACGCGGCCGGCAGCGCGATCGAGAGCGCGCGCGCGTTCGAGGAGCTCCACCGGCGCGAGCGCGAGATGCGCAGCCTGCTGGCGCTGACCAGCGAGGTGGCGCAGACGCTCGACCCGTTCAAGGTGGCCGACCGGATCGCGGCCCACGTGGCCCCCGCGCTCCAGGCGGACCTCGTCGCGATCAGCCTCTGGGAGCGCGAGCGGGACGTGGTGCGGACGCTCGGCGCGTACCCGCGCGACGAGGAGCGCGACACGGACTACCCGCTGTCCGAGTACCCGGAGACGCGGCGCGTCCTCGTCGACCAGTACCCCAGCGTCAACGTGGTCGGCGAGCCCGAGGCGGACCCGGCCGAGGTGCGGGCGCTCCGCCGCATGGGGATGACCGCGAACCTCATGGTGCCGCTCGTCGCCAAGGGCGAGTCGCTCGGCGTCATCGAGATCTGTACCCGCGAACGGCGCCTCTTCGACGACGACGCGATCCGTTTCGCGATGACGATGGCGAACGAGGCGGCGATGGCCCTCGAGAACGCCCGCCTGTACGCCGCGGCCCGGGAGCTGGCGGACCGGGACCCGCTGACGAACTTCTACAACCATCGCTACCTGTACGAGCGACTCGGCGAGGAGCTGCTGCGGGCCCGCCGCGCGCGCCGGCCGGTGGCGGTGCTGATGATCGACCTGGACGACTTCAAGCTGGTGAACGACACGCTCGGCCACCAGGTCGGCGACCAGGTGCTGCGCTGGGCGGCCGACGTCATCCGCGCGACGCTCCGGGCCTCGGACGTGCCCGCCCGTTACGGCGGCGACGAGTTCGCCGTGATTCTCCCGGACGCCGACTCGGCCACGGCGGCCGTGGCGGCACGGCGCATCACCGCCGCGTTCGCCGCGGAGCCGTGCCACGTCCCGGAGCGCGCCCCGGTCCCGATCGGGGCATCGATCGGGCTCGCGGCCTTCCCGGCCGACGGCCGCACGGTGGGCGAGCTGGTCGACGCGGCGGATGCCGACCTCTATCGGACGAAGCGCGCCATGGCGCAGGCCGGCGCCGAGGAATACGCGGACACCGGCGAATACGCGGAGTTCGACATGCCCGCGTCCCGGCGTTCGGCGGGGTCGCGCCGGCACGTCCCTGCGGCCGGCACCGCCTCCGAAACGGGCGCCGCGACCGCCGTCTGAACGGGCCGCTCCGGCGGCCCGGGCGCGCTGCTTCCCCGGCTCGGGCGCCGCGACCGCCACCGCCCTCGCTGGACAGTCCGCCGCGGAGCCGCCATGCTCGGCCCGTGCAGGAGCACGACCCCGAGCACCCGCTTGGCAGGGAGGCGTCCGTGCGCCTCACCCGACGCGTCGAGGTGGGGCTGCTGGCGCTGCTCGGCATCGACCTCCTGCTGCTCGCGCTGGGCTGGGCGCTGGCCGGGCTGGGCGCGGTGGGCGTGGGGCTCGTGCTGCTGCTCGGGGCCGTGATCGCCGTGGAGCGCCGCGTCATCGACCGCGCCGTGGCGCGCACCGCGGCGAGCGAGGCGAGCGTCACGCGGATGCTCCGGGGCCTCTCGCGCTCGACCTCGGTTGATGCCACGATCGACGCCATCGTCGACGACCTGCGCGAGGCGTCGGGCGCGGACCACGTGGTCGTTGCGCGACTCCGGCCGGCGGAGCGCATCGTCGAGGCGACACTCGTCTCGTCGAGCGCCGGCGTGCCGCTCTCGGTGACGCGGTTCCCGGCAAGCGACCTCGAGCCCGGCGACGCACTCTCGGTCCGGGCGGCCGATCGCGACCCCCGAGGGGCGGCGGACCGCGGGGCTGCCAGCCGTGGGACCACGGATCGCGGGGATCCGGCGGGTGGCGGATCGGCGTCCGCGACGTGGGTGCCGGGCTCGGTGTTCGCGCGCGTGGACGCGGGAGCGGGTGCCGCGGCGGTGGGCCGGTCGCGCGGGGTGGAGGAGCCGGACGGGCCGGACGGGCCGGACGGGCCGGACGGGTCGGGCGGGTCGGTCGGATCGGGCGGGTCGGTCGGGCCGGGCGAGGGCGCGGGAGCGCTGCGCCCCGGGTCGACGATGTACGCCGTCGAGCGGATCGCCGACCGGGTGAGCCGTGCCTACGGCCTCCGTCACGTGCTCGCCGAGCCGCTGGTCGCCGGCGGGCACGTCGTGGGGGCGCTCGTCCTGTCGCGCCGCACCGACGCCGAGTGGCCGGCCGAGAGCCGCGAGCTGCTGCGCTCTGCCGCGCAGGACCTCTCGGCCGCGCTCGAGCGTGCGTACGCGCACGAGGAGGCACGGGTCCGGGCCGCCACGGACGCCCTCACGGGGATCCCCAACCGCGCCTACTTC
Organism: Chloroflexota bacterium; assembly: GCA_021790715.1. GTDB lineage: Bacteria > Chloroflexota > Limnocylindria > Limnocylindrales > CSP1-4 > JAJYNJ01. Next base: position 1,658 of record JAJYGK010000165.1, on the reverse strand, counting down.
GAGGACCTGGTCGAGCTGCTCGGGCGCGGCGGCCGTCGCGCGAACGATGCGCTCGGCATCCTGATGCTGGACCTCGACCACTTCAAGGCCGTCAACGACCGCTACGGACATCCGGCCGGCGACGAGGTCCTGCGTGCCATGGGACGCGTGCTGCGCATGACGGTCCGCGTGGACGACGTGCCGGCACGGTACGGGGGAGAGGAGTTCGTCGTCGTGCTGCGGCGCGCGACCCCCGAGACGGCCGTGGAGATCGCCGAGCGACTGCGGCATGCTGTGCGCGTGCTGGACACGGGGGCGATGGGGATCGGCGTGCCGGTCACCGTCTCGATCGGCGTGGCGGTCGGCACGTCGAGCGCGCGCTCCTTGCTCGAGCGCGCGGACGCGGCGCTGTACCGGGCGAAGCGCCTGGGCCGCGACCGCGTCGAGGTGGGCTGAGCGATGGCCGGTGGCACGGACCGCGCGGACCGGCGGCATGCTCCCGCGGACGCGCCGCCTGTCCCCGCGGACCCGCGGCATGCCCCCGCGGAGGCGCCGCCTGCGCCAGCCGAGGTGCCGCTCCTCTCGAACGGGGATCTCGCCCGGATCTTCCACGAGATCGGCGACATGCTCGAGGTCCAGGGCGAGCTCGTCTTCAAGACCGTCGCGTACCACCGTGCCGCGGACGCGATCGCGCACTCACCCGTGGAGGTCGCCCGGGCGTACCGCGAGGGGCATCCGCCGCGCATCCCCGGCGTCGGTGCGGCCATCTCGAAGAAGCTCGACGAGCTGGCCACCACGGGCCGCCTCGCCTTCCACGAGCGGCTGCGCGAGCAGGTGCCGCCGTCCCTCGTCGAGCTGCTCGAGATCCCGGGGGTCGGGCCGCGGACGGTGAAGCTCCTGTACGAGCAGCGGGGGATCGAGTCGCTCGACGATCTCCGGCACGCGGCCGAGGCGGGCCACCTGCGCGATCTGCGCGGAATGTCGGAGCGCACCGAGGCGGCGATCCTGGACGGCATCGCGCAGCTCGAGCGCCGCCAGCCGCGCCTGCACCTGGGCGAGGCGGAGCGGATCGTCGGCCTCCTCGTGTCGGAGCTGGAGGACGTCTCCGGGGTCCGGTCGATCGTGCCGGCCGGTTCGTTCCGCCGGCGGAGGGAGACCGTCGGCGACCTCGACCTGCTCGTCTCGACCGCCGACCCGCAGGCGGTGGTCGAGCGATTCGTCGGCCTTTCGTCGGTCGATCGCGTCATCGGCAGCGGGCCGCACAAGGCGTCCGTCCGGCTGCTGAACGGGCCCCAGGTCGACCTGATGGTGATGCCGCCGGGAGAGGAGGGGACGTACCTCGTCCACTTCACGGGCTCGAAGGAGCACAACGTGCGGCTCCGGTCGCGCGCGCGGGACCGCGGCTGGAGCCTGTCGGAGAAGGGGTACCTGCGCCTGGGCCCCGACGGCGAGCCCGCCACCGGTGCGGACGCCGAGCTGCGGACGTTCGGGACGGAGGAGGACGCGTACCGGTTCCTGGACCTCGAATGGATCCCGCCCGAGCTGCGCGAGGATCGCGGCGAGGTCGAGGCGGCCGAGGCCGGGACGCTGCCGCGGCTGGTCGAGGCGGCCGACCTGCGCGGTGACTGCCACACGCACTCCGACTGGTCGGACGGCGTGCACACGATCGAGCAGATGGC
>JAJYGK010000179.1 GCA_021790715.1 Chloroflexota bacterium | reverse complement strand
GCCGAGGCCCGTCCCGCCCGTGCCGGCCTCGCCCTCCGGCGCACGCGCCGCCAGCGTGGCCATCACCTCGCGGGTGATCGCCTCGACGAGCGCGTCGCGATCCGGCTGCCCGCTCATGCCGCCCATCCCGCGGATCGCCGCGTCACCCATGCGCACCGCTCCGTGTGCCGCCCTTTCGTCATGCCCCCGCCCTCGCGTAGCGGCGCTCGAGCGCGGCGATCTTCGCCACGCGGGCGGCATGGCGGCCGGACCCCCACGGCGTGGCGAGCCAGGCGTCGACGATCTCGAGCGCCAGCCCCTCGCCGACGAACCGGGCGCCCAGCGTCAGCACGTTGGCATGGTTGTGCTCGCGGCTGTTGCGCGCCGAGCTGAGGTCGTGGCACGCCGCGGCGCGCACGCCGGGCACCTTGTTCGCCACCATGCACGAGCCGATCCCGGCCCCGTCGATGGCGATGCCCCACCGGCACGTCCCGTCGGCCACGAGCCGCGCCACCGCGTGCGCGAAGTCGGGATAGTCGACGGCGTCGGTCGAACTCGTGCCGCAGTCGTGGACGGCATAGCCGGCGTCGGCGAGATGCCGCCCGATCTGCTCCTTGAGCGCGAAGCCCCCGTGGTCGGCGCCGATCGCGATGCGCACCTGCGCGGCGGCGTCGCCGTGCGCCGGCGTCGCTGCCGACGGCGCGGGCAAACCCTCTCCGGCGGGCGCGGCGGCACCGTCCGCGCCGTCCAGGACGGCGGCGACGATGCGGCGCACCGTCCTGCGGACCTCTTCCTCTGCGACCAGCCCCGAACCCTCCTGCACCGACAACTCTACCGCCTGCGACGGACCGCCCGAGGGGCGTCATCGTCGTCGCGCCAGCCCCGGCCGACGGATCAGCGACGGCAGACGGCCTCCGGACCCGCACCCCGGACGCCCCGGCGCTTGACCCGCAGACTACCATTCTGCGCGGATGAAATCGGTATCTGAATTCGATTCCGATTCCCCGCGACATCGGGCACCGACGATCAAGGATGTCGCGGCCCGGGCCGGCGTGTCGACCGCCACGGTGTCGCGCTACCTGAACGGCAGCCCGGTGCGGCAGGCGGCCCTCGTCCGCGACGCCATCGAGGCGCTCGCCTTTCGCCCCAACCAGCTCGCGCGCAGCCTCAAGTCCGGATCCACGCGGTCGATCGGCGTCCTCGTGCCCGACATCGCCAACCCCTTCTTCGCCGACGTCGTCAAGGGGATCGAGTCGGTCCTGCGCACCGGCGAGTACAGCCTGCTGCTGTGCAACACCGACGAGAGCGTCGAGCGCGAGCGATCCGTCTCCCTCACGCTCCTCCAGAAGCGTGTCGACGGGATCCTGATGGCGCCCGCGACGGAGCAGTCCGAGGCCCCCCTCATCCTCCGCGCCCGGCACGTGCCCGTGGTGTTCGTCGATCGGCGGATCGCCTCGGACGGGTTCGACTACGTGCTGGTCGACAACGCCGCCGGCGCCCGCCAGGCAGCGGAGCACCTGGTGTCGCTCGGACACGAGCGGATCGCTTTGATCAGCGGCCCGCTCGACACGACGCCGGGCCGCGAACGGCACGCCGGCTTCGAGCAGGGGCTGCAGGCGTGCGGACTCGAGATCCGGCCCGAGTACCTCCAGGTCTCGGACTTCCGCGAGGAAGGCGGCTACCAGGCGGCCTTCCGCCTGCTCGCGACGCAGCCGCCCCCGACCGCCATGTTCGTCGCGAACAACCTGATGGCGATCGGCGCGCTGCGGGCGCTCCACAGCCTGGGCGTCCGCATCCCGGAGGAGATGTCGTTCGTGAGCTTCGACGATCTCGCGCTCGCCGAGCTGACGACCCCGCCGCTGACGGTCGTGTCGCGGCCCAGCACGGAGCAGGGCGTCCTGGCGATGCGGCTGCTGCAGTTCCGCATGGACCAGGGGGATGAGCCGGCGACCCGGGAGATCGTCCTCGAGACGCGCCTGATCGTGCGCGGGTCCACCGCCCCCGCCCCGGTCCCGGCACCGGCGACCTGATCGGAGCCGGCCGTGGTCGCCCCCCGGATCTGCGTCGTCGGCAGCTGCATGATCGACCTGATCTCGACCGTCCCCCGCCTGCCGGTCGTGGGCGAGACGCTGGTCGGCCGCTCGTTCCACCTCGGATACGGCGGGAAGGGCGCGAACCAGGCGGTCGCTGCCGCCAGGCTCGGCGCCGCGGTCTCCATGGTCGCCAGGGTGGGCCGCGACGCCTTCGGCGAGGGCACGATCCGCAACTTCGAGGCGTACGGCGTCGATGCGTCGCACGTCGGGTACGACGACCGGCGCTTCTCCGGCGCGGCGTCGATCCTCGTGGACGAGCATGCCGACAACGCGATCGTCATCGTGCCGGGAGCGAACGACGGGCTCTCCGCCGACGACGTCCGCGCCGCCCGGGACGTCATCCTGGGATCGGACGTGCTGTGCTGCCAGCTCGAGGTGCCGGTCGAGACCACGCTGGAGGCGCTCCGGATCGCGCGGTCGGGCGCGGTGCGCACGATCCTCAACCCCGCGCCTGCCGCGCCGCTCCCCGACGAGCTGCTGCGCCTGGCCGACTTCTGCGTCCCCAACGAGGTCGAGGCGAGGATGCTCACGGGGCAGCCGGTGGAGGACCTCGCAGGAGCGCGAGCCGCCGCCCGCGTGCTCCTCGACCGCGGGCCGTCGACCGTGATCGTGACCCTCGGGGCGAGGGGCGCCCTGCTCGTCGAGCGCGACTCGGCCGAGCACGTCCCGCCGGTGGAGGTCGCCGCGGTCGATCCGACGGGCGCGGGCGATGCATTCATCGGCGCGCTGGCCGTCTTCGTCGCGGAGGGGCGCCCGGCCTTCCAGGCGGCGGTTGCCGCGGCCGCCGTGGCCGCGCTCTCGGTCGTCCACGTCGGCACGCAGGTCTCGTTCCCCACCCGCCGTGACGTCGAGGCGTTCCTCGGGCCCCGGGACGCGCCCTGACCGTGCGCGCGTTCCGCTCCGCGGGACGGATGCTGGCCGCGCCGACGGGCTCCCATTGACTCGGGGGATATCATGAGCCGTTCCTGAAATCGATATTGCTAATCGATTTCAGGACGGCGTCGATCTCTGCCGGCGGCATCCGGCGGCCGCAGGCGCGTCGCACCTGCACGGGGCGACGGCAGTCCGGCCGGACGAGTTGACCTGGGTAGTGTCCGATCAGTCCGAAGCGGTGTCGCTCCAGCCATCGGTCGCGCTGCTCGGGCGCGGCCGGACGCGGGGCCCGCGGCGGATGCTCGAGAGCCGCTGGGGCTATGCGTACCTGGTCCCGGCGCTGCTGATCCTCGTCGCGTTCACGTTCGGGCCCGCGCTCTTCGTCGTCTACATCAGCTTCTTCAACTGGAACCTGCTCGATCCCGCGCTGTCCCGCCCGGTCGGCCTGCAGAACTTCGCGAACCTGCTGGGGTCGGCGAGCTTCATCGGCAGCCTGGGGGTCTCGGTCGCCTTCACCCTCGCGACGGTGGCGGCGAGCACGCTGGTCGGGCTCGGCATCGCGCTCCTCCTGAACCGGCGCACGCTGGGACGCAGCACCGCCCGCATCGCGGTCTTCACCCCGTACGTCACGCCGCTCGTCGCCACGTCGATCATCTGGATCTGGATCTTCAACCCGCAGTTCGGCCTGGCCAACGCGCTGCTGCACGCGGTGGGGCTGCCCGAACTGCAGTGGCTGGAGTCCACCACGTGGGCGCTCCCGGCCGTGATCATCTACTCGCTCTGGCACAACCTCGGCTTCACGGTGATCATCTTCCTGGCGGGCCTGACCACGATCTCGCGCGAGCTGAGCGACGCGGCACGGGTCGACGGGGCGAACGCCTGGCAGGAGCTGCGCTGGGTCACCCTGCCCCAGCTGGTCCCCACGATGCTCTTCGTCGTGGTCATCTCGTCGATCGGGGCGCTCCAGGCGTTCACCCAGTTCTACACGATGACGGGGGGCGGCCCGCTCGGGGCCACGACGACCACGAGCTACCTCCTCTACCAGGAGGCCTTCGTCTTCTACCACACGGGCCCGGCGGCGGCGCTCGCGGTGATCCTCTTCCTGATCACCGCCGGCCTGACCCTGGCACAGCTGCGACTCGGGCGGAACCGGGACGCGACGGCATGAGCGGCGCGGCGCCGCTCTGACAGCGAGGAGGGCCATCAGGTGTCATCCGGAACCTCGATCCACTCGGGCGGGCGGGCACTGCGCGCGACCGCCGCGCTGGGGGCCATCGCGTTGCTCGTGTCGGCCTGCTCCTCGGCAGGCGCGTCCGCTGCACCGGCTGCCTCGAGTGCGGCAGGCGCGGCGCCATCCAGTGCCGCGTCGTCCAGCGCCGCGCCCGCCAGCGCGGCGGCCGGACAGAGCGCCTCCATCACGTTCATGGAGGCCATGTCGTCCGGAACCCTCAAGACGACCCTCGACGGGCTGGTCAGCCAGTTCGAGCAGGCGTATCCGAACATCAAGGTCACGCTGATCCCCGAGCCGAACTACGCCACGCTCCAGCAGAAGGAAGAGGCGTCCGTCGCGGCGGGCAACCCGCCGACCATCGGGCAGGCCTACGAGAACTGGGCGGCGACCTACGCGGCCTCCAACGCGATCATCCCCCTGACGAGCTTCGTCAACGGACCGAACGGCGTGTCCAGCAGCGAGCAGAGCGACTTCTGGACGGGCATCTGGAAGGACCTCTACCTCCCCGACGGGAAGATCTGGATGTGGCCGTTCAACAAGAGCGACTACGTCATGTACTACAACCAGAACATGCTGCAGGCCGATCACCTGACGGTTCCCACGACCTGGACACAGTTCG
>JAJYGK010000082.1 GCA_021790715.1 Chloroflexota bacterium | reverse complement strand
GGAGTACGAACTGGTCGACCTCGGCGACCCGGTCGGCGAGCTCGAGGCGTTCTCGGCCGGCGGCGGCTCCACCGTCCCGTGGACGCTCGGCCGCACCGTCCCGTCGATCCGCAACAAGGTGCTGCGGTATCCCGGGCACGTCGCGCAGTTCCAGGCGTTCCAGGATGCCGGGCTCTTCTCGGAGGAGCCGGTCGAGGTCGACGGCGTCCGCGTCGTCCCGCGGCGCGTCTTCCACGCCCTGATCGAGCCCCAGATCCGCGCCCCCGAGGGGTTCGAGGACATCGTCATCGCGCACGTGATCGCCACCGGCCGCAAGGACGGGGCACCGGCGCAGGCGGTCGTCGACCTGCGCGCCGTGCGCGACGATGCGCTGGGGTTCACGGGCATGGAGCGCACCACCGGCTGGCACGCCGCGATCGTCTGCCACCTGATCGCCTCCGGGGCGATCCCGCCCGGGGCGCACGCGGTCGAGGAGGCGGTGGAGCCGGCGGCGATGGTCGAGGCGCTCCGCGAGCGCGGGTTCCCGGTCGAGGTGTCGGTCGTGGCGGCCGCACCCGCTCGCTGACGCATGCCGGTCACCATGCTCCACGGGGCCGGCACGGACCGGCCGGTGCCCCTCCGGGGCCTTTCCACGGCCGGGTCCGGGGCGGGGGCCGGCCGGGTCTCGCTCGAATCGCTGCGGGGCCGGGCGCCCGTCGCCGTCCTGCTCCCGCACGCGGCCGGCTGCGCGGCGTGCGCGCGGTACGCGGAGCGGCTCGGCGCGCCGGGCTCGCTCGACGAGGTCGGTGCGGCACGGGTCGTCGTGCTGCCGGCCGCCTCCGCGCCGCCGGGACCGTCCGCTCCGCCGGCACCCGGCGATCGCGCGGTCGTGCTCGCGGACGACGGCGCCTCCGGCGCGGCGCTGCGGCGCGCGGGCCACCTGCCCCTCGACGGTGTCGCGCTGCTGCTGCTCGACCGCTACCTCGCCCCGCGGGCAACGGCGTGGGCGGACGAGGCGGACGGGCTCCCGGACGCCGACGACGCGGCCGGATGGCTCGGCCTCTTCGAGCAGGACTGCGCCTGCGGGCTGGAGGTGGAGTGGCCGGAGGGCCCCGCCACGTCGTAGGCGGGGCCGGATCGCGGGCCGCCCCAGGCGGTACGATTCCGGGGGAGGTCCCCGTGTTCTACCGATCCGACCCCTGGCTGCACGTGATCGTCGGGTGCATGTCCTCGGGCAAGACCGACGAGTTGCTGCGCCTGCTGCGACGGGCCGAGATCGCGCGCCGCCGGGTCCTGCTCGTGCGCCCCGACATCGACACGCGGACGCCCGCCGACTACGCGGAGAGCCGCAGCCACGCGCGCTTCCCGTCGACGCTCGTCCCGCGCTCCGACCCCGGGCAGGTGCTGGCGCTGGCGCGCGAGCGCGACGCCGACATGGTCGGCATCGAGGAGGCCGAGTTCTTCGACCCGGAGATCGTCGACGCGGTGGTCGCGCTGCGAGCGAGCGGGCGGCACGTCATCGCCACCGGCCTCAACGTGGACTTCGCCGGCCGGCCGTTCAACTCGATGCCGCAGCTGCTCGCCATCGCCGACGAGATCACGACGCTGACCGCGATCTGCATGGTGTGCGGCGAGACGGCCACCCGGACGCAGCGCCTCGTGAACGGTCAGCCGGCCGCGATCGACGACCCGCTGATCGTGGTCGGCGGGCTGGACCGATCGGCGATCGAGACCTACGAGGCGCGCTGCACGCGGCACCACGAGGTGGCGCCGCCCCGCAACGCCTGACGCGCCGCCGGCGGGTCCGCCCGGCGCGAGCCCGACCGGGGCGGTCCCGTGCCGGGCGCGGACTGGATGACCGGAGCAGGTGCACGGGCGCCCGGCAGCGGCCGCGGCTCGCCCGACCGAGGAGGAACGATGCAGGTCGGTGTGCTGATCCCGCAGGGCTGGAAGCACGAGTACGACGGCTGGACGGCGGCGCCGGCATGGACGCGCACGCTCGAGCTCGCCCGCCAGGCCGAGGCGCTCGGGTTCGAGTCGGAGTGGGTCTTCGACCACTTCCATACCACGCCCGACACCACCGACGAGATCACGTTCGAGTCGTTCACGACGCTCGCCGCGCTGGCGATGTCCACCTCGCGGGTGCGGCTCGGGCACATGGTCATCTGCGCCGGATTCCGCAACCCCGCACTCGTCGCCAAGCTCGCGTCCACCCTGGACGTGGCGAGCGCCGGTCGCTTCGAGATCGGCATCGGCGGCGGCTGGAAGGAGGACGAGTGGCTCGCCTACGGGTACGGCTTCCCGCCGACCCGCGAGCGGCTCGGCGGGCTGCGCGACGCGCTCGAGATCATCACGCGGATGCTCGCCCCGGGCCGGGCGACGTACGAGGGCCGCCACGCGAGCGTCAGCGGCGCGGTCAACGTCCCGAAGGGGATCCAGTCGCCGCGCCCGCCGATCATCGTCGGCGGCAACGGCCGCGACGTGACGTGGCGGCTCGCCGCCCGCTTCGCCGACGAGCTCAACCTCGTCTTCCAGTCGCCCGGGCAGGTCGCGGAGGCGCGGCCCGTGATCGAAGCGCGGTGCGAGGAGATCGGCCGCGACCCCCGTACGCTGCGCCTGTCGGTGTATGCGCGGGACGAGGAGATGCGCGAGCCGGGTGCGGCGCGCGTCGACCTGGTGCGCCGGTACGCCGACGCGGGGCTCGACCGCCTGGTGGCGTTTCCGACGCGGTGGTCGCCCACGCAGGAGGCCCAGGCCCGTTTCGCGGACGACTGCGCCGCCGCGGGGATCGCGCTGGGGTAGCACCGGCACCGCCGGCACGTCCGGTGCCGCCGGCACCGCCGGACGCCCGCATCGCGACCGTTCCGCCGGCTCCGCGGGCCGGTTCGGGGCGGGCCGGCCGCGGATGCCTGCGCCATTGGCGCTGCGATTGCGGGCCCGGATGGCACTGTCGCCTCCGCCGGCCGCCGCCCGAGACTCTGCCCTCGGAGGTGCGTGGCATGGCACCGACTGCGATCGTGTCGTCTCCGCTGGCACTCGTCTCGCTCGAGGACTGTCTCCACGGGAGGCGCTCGCGCCGGGATTTCTGCCGGGAGACGGTCGGCGAGGACGACCTGCACCGGCTCTGCTGGGCCGGCCAGGGCGTCACCGACACAGAGGGCCTCAGGACGGCCCCGTCGGCGGGCGGGGTCCATCCGCTCGAGCTGTACGTGGTCGCGTCGTCGGGCATCTTCCACTACGACGCGCCGTCCGATGTGCTGGAGGCGGTGCTGCGGGGCGATCGCCGTCCGGCGCTGTGCACCGCGGCGCTGTCCCAGGACGTCGTCGGGCTGGCCGCCGCGACGATCGTGATCGTGGCCGTCCAGGGGCGCATGGACCTCCGGTACGGGGCGCGGGCGCGCCGGTACGAGCTGATCGAGGCCGGGCACGTCGCGCAGAACATGCTGCTCGCCGCCACGGCCATGGGGCTCTGCGCCGCACCGGTCGGGGCGCTCGACGACCTGGCCACGCGCGACGTCCTGGAGCTCCCCGACGAGTACCTGCCGCTCTATCTCGTCGCGGTCGGGCGCTCGACGCCCTCGCACTGAGGCGGCGACCGGCAGCGGACCGCCCGCGCACGGGCGGCCCGGCCGCTAGCATGTGATCGATGCCCCCCACCGACCGTTCGTACCGGGCCCTGTTCGCCGTGCCCTCGCTCGCGCGCGTCGTCGCCGGCATGCAGGTCGCGCGCATCGCCCAGTCGATGATCGGGGTCGCGCTCGTCCTCTTCACGCTCACCGAGTACCACTCGCCGGCGCTGGCCGGGATCGTGACGTTCGCAGGCATCGCGCCGGGCATGGTCGCGAGCCCCATCGCGGGGGCACTCCTCGACCGCCACGGCCGCTCGAGGCTCGTGCTGCTCGACTACGCCGTGGCGTGCGTGTCGTTCGCGCTGATCGGGGCGCTGGCGCTGGCCGGCGATCTGCCGGAGTGGCTGCTGCTGCTGATCGCCGCGGTCTCGTCCCTGACCGGCCCCCTGAGCAACACGGGGCTGCGGAGCCTCTTCCCGCTGCTCGTGCCCCGGCCGCTCTGGGAGCGCATCAACGCCGTCGATTCGATGGGGTACGTGGTTGCCACGATCGTCGGGCCCCCGGTCGCCGGCGCGCTCGTCGCCCTGGTCGGCGGTCCCGCCGCGCTGATCGCCATCGGCGCCGTCTTCGCCGTGGCGGCGCTCGTGCTCGTCGGGATCCCCGATCCGCAGACCGACGTCGCGTCGACCGGCCGTCTGCTCCTCGATGCCTGGCAGGGCCTCGTCTACACGTGGCGCAACCCCACGCTGCGCGCGCTCGGTTTCTCGATCTCGGCACTCAACCTCGCCGGCGGCATCGTCACGATCGTGATCCCGCTCATCGTGCTCGACCGGCTGCACCAGGGGCCGGCCACGGTGGGTGCGGTCTTCGCGGCGATGGGGCTCGGCGGCGCGGTCGCGGCACTCGCGGTCGGCCGCCTCAACACGATCGGGCGGGAACGCCTCCTGCTCGTGATCCCGATGGTCGCCTTCGCCGGCGCGGTCGCGCTGCTGCTGCCGCAGACGCTGCTCCTGGTGGCCGCCTCCATGGCATTCCAGGGTTTGCTGAACGGGCCGATGGACATCGGGATGTTCACGCTCCGCCAGCGACGCACCGACCCGGCATGGATGGGACGAGCCTTCGCGGTCTCGATGAACTTCAACTTCGCCGGGTACCCGATCGGCTCGGCGATCGCCGGTGCGATCGCGTCGAGGTCGATCGCCGGCGCGGTCGTGCTCGCCGTCGCCGCCTGCCTGGTCGCCGCCGTCATCGCGTGGCGGGGCATCCCGGCGGCCGAGGGCGAGGGTGTCGTGGTCGCGG
>JAJYGK010000098.1 GCA_021790715.1 Chloroflexota bacterium | reverse complement strand
TCACGGCCACGTCCCCGCTCATGTCGCGCGAGATCCGGAACGGATCGCGGAACGGGATCCGGAGCGTCTCGGCCTCCAGCCGCAGCCGGCTCATGCCGCGGCCTCCGCGGTGTGCACCCATGGCAGTGCCCCCACGCGTTCGCGGATCGCGGAGAACAGGCGCCCGCCCCCGAACCGGAACGGGTCGTCGCACGGCAGCCCGGTCTCCAGCGCGGTCCGCTCGATCTCCCGGTGCGCCGCGGCCTCGTCGAGGAGCGAGGTGTTGAGCGCGATCGCGACCACGCTGCTCGGCGCGACGAGCCCGGCGATCTGCTCGTGCGCCCGGATCATCTCCGGAAGCGGGTGCAGCGGGAACGATCTCCCGGGCAGGTGGTCGAAGTCGTGCTCCGTGAGACCCGGCTTGTGCACGAGCACCATCGCGTGGGGCGTGAACCCGTGGATCAGGCCGAGCGTCACCGAGCTGTACGCCGGGTGGTCGAGCGAACCCTGCCCCTCGACGAAGACCCAGTCGCCGCGCTCCTCGCCCAGCTCCGAGAGCCACTCGCAGGTGCCCTGCACGAAATCGCTCACGACGCGGTCGATGGCGGCGCCCCAGCCCTCGATCATGATGCCCGTCTGACCCGTGGCGACGAACGAGGAGGAGAGCCCCGCCTCGCGCGCGGCACGGCGCAGCTCGAGCGCGACGCTCATCTTGCCGATGGCGCAGTCCGTGCCCACGGTGAGGACGACGCGCGATCCCGGCCGGTGCAGCCGCCCCAGCGAGGTCTCCATGCGCTCCGGCGGCCTGCGGTAGTCGACCAGATCGACCCCGGCCTCGCGCGCGGCCGCGGCGAACTCCGGGTCGTCCGCGATGAACGTGTGCAGTCCCGACAGCACGTCGAGCCCGGCGTGGATCGCGGCGAGGATGATCGGCCGCCATGACGGGGGAAGCCGACCGCCGGTCGGGGCGATCCCGATCAGCAGGGCCGTCGGGCCGTGCGGCAGCACCTCGTCGAGCGTCGGGACGACCGGGACGTCGAAGGCCGGGCCGAGCATCTCGCGCGCGTTCGCGCCGGGGCGGGTCGAGTCGATCACGGCGAGCACCGGGTCCGATCCGTAGCGGATGACGCCGAGCGCGGTCTTCGCGGCGTGGGGTCGGAACTCGCCCTCGGCGAGGATGACGAGGCGACGCGCTCTCCTGGACATGGAGCCTCCGATGAAACCGGACGCCCGGCCCTGAACCCGACACGGCCTGGGTGCGCACCGAGTGTATCGAGGCGCCCGCATAGGGACCTCGACCGGACCGGCAACGGCGGCGCCGGGCGTGCGCCGGGCACGGCCCGTGACCGGTGGCAACGGCATCACGCCACCGGCAAGGCCGAACGAGCCGGACGGCACTTCGTGCCATCGCCGGCGCGGCGCAGAATGGCCGCCCTGACGGGGACACATGCGGGGGCCGGACATGCGTTCCTTCGTTGCCTGCACGCCAGCGGAGACCGAGCTGCCGATCGAGCGGCGCCGGCACGCCGACGCCCTCTCCACGCTCACGCACGGCCTGCGCGTGCTCGAGTATGTCGCCGCCAACGAGGGCTCGGCGCCCAAGGAGATCGCGGCCTGCCTCGGGCTCTCCCTCTCCACGACCTACCACCTCGTCAACACGCTGGTCGACGAGGGCTACCTCGAACGCGTGCCCTCGATCGGCCTCGTGATCGGGACCGGGGTCGCCGCCCTCGTCGAACGGCTCGACCATCGCCCGGATCCGTTTCCCGAGCTCCGGCCCCTGCTGGACGAGCTCGCCGAACGATGCGGCGACGTCGCCGTCCTGGGCCGGCTGGTCGGCCGCCAGACCGTCCTGGTATCGGTCAGCGCCGCACCGGGTGCGGTCCACGGCGGGCACCTGCGGCCCGGGATGCGCGGCCCGACGCACACGATGGCGCTCGGCAAGGTCCTGCTTGCCACGCTCGACCCGGCGATCGCGGTCGCCGTGCCGCGCGGCCGCCCGCTCGAGGCCGCCACGGACCGCAGCGTGACGCGGCTCGACGAGCTGCTGTCGCAGCTGGAGACGGCGCGCACGCGGGGGATCGCGCTGGATCTCGAGGAGGGCGAGCCGGGCCTGTGCTGCGTCGCGGCGAGGATCCGCGTGCCGGCCGGCAAGGCCCCCATCGCCGTCGCCGTCGCAGTGCCGCCGGACCAGATGCGCGCCGAGGCGGATCGCCTGGTCGAGCTGGTGGCCAGCACCGCACGCCGGTCGGCCGCCGCCCTCACGGCTCCGCGCTGACGGGCGGCGCGATTGGCAGCATCTGAAAACCGGCTGGACTCGCCCGGGGCCTCTGCCTAGCCTCGACGTGCGGCGATCACGGAGGGGCCGCGGCGCCGCATGGGCAACGGCGGGCGCCCGTCGCGATGCGGGCCGGGGGCATTCGGGAGGCTGGCCTCCGGCGATCTCGGGCACGTCGCGGGATCGGGAACGCCCGGAGATGGCACGCTGGGACCCTGAACGCGCCACCGTGCGCCCGACACCGACCCCTCCGAGGATGCGTGGCCGTGCACGACGCGGCCCGGGAGGGGAGTGATGAGGGAATCCTGGATCGGGAAGTACATCGGTGAAGCCATCGGTGTCTTCTTCATCGTGTTCTTCGGATGCGGCATCCTGTTCGACGCCTTCATGTACAACACCGTCCCCGGCCTCCTGGACGGCGGTCTCGCATGGGGGTTCGCCGTCGCGCTCGCCGTCTACGCCGGGGCGTCCATGTCGGGCGCGCACTTCAACCCGGCCGTGACGCTGGGCCTGGCGGCGACCAGGCGCTTCCCGTGGAGCCAGGTGCTCCAGTACTGGGTCGCGCAGATCGTCGGCGGCTTCCTCGGCGCCCTCGCCCTCGTGATCATGTTCGGCGACGCCGTCAACGCGTTCGCCGCCAAGAACGGGATCACGTTCGGGCAGGCCGGCTCCGAGAAGATCGCCGCGATGCTGATCCCGGAGTCACCGCATCCGTACCTGGTGGGCATTGGCCAGGCGGCGTACGACCAGGTGCCGATCTGGCGGGGCTTCTTCACGGAGGCGCTCGCCACGGCCCTGCTGCTGGTCATCATCCTGATGCTGCTCGAGGCGCGCAGCGTGAACTCGCCGAGAGCCTGGTTCTTCCCGGTCGCACTCGGCATCGGCGTCTGCATGCTGGTCTTCGTCACCGCCCCGCTGACGATGACGTCGTTGAACCCGGCCCGCGACCTCGGGCCGCGCCTCATGCTGCTCGTCTGGGGCTTCGGGTCACAGGCCTTCCCGGGGATCCGGGACGGCGGGTCGCTGCTGGTGACGGTGGGCGGCCCGCTCGTCGGAGGCGTCGTCGGCGCCTTCTTCTACGACTACGTCATGAAGCCCTTCTACCCGCGTGCCGAGGAGCCCGTGGCGGCGCCACGACCCGCGGCGGCGGGAGCGGGCAAGAGGTAGGTCCATCGGGCGACCCTGGGCGGCGGCCGCGGCCGGCTCTCGACCGCGGCCGGCCGCCCCATCGGAGCGGAGGTGCGATTGATGGAGACGCGCGTCGCGATTGCCCAGACCGGCGACCTGAAGGGCAATGCGCAGTTCATGGCCGGCGAGTACGTCCGGTTCGACGAGGACGTCGCGAAGATCAAGGCCGCGGTCAGGCAGGCCGTCGAGCTCGCCGTCGGCAGCATCGACAACATCATCAAGCCCGGGCAGAAGGTGCTGGTCAAGCCGAACCTGGCCTTCCAGGCGCCGCCGACCAGCTTCGCCGTGGTCGACCCGCGGACCCTCGAGGCCGTGCTCCTCTACCTGAAGGAGGAGTCGAAGGCCGGCGAGATCCAGGTCGGCGACAACCCGTCGCTCGGGAAGCACATCGGGACGGCGCGCCCGGCGATGGCCCAGAGCGGCCTGCAGGAGGCCGCCGAGCGCGGCAGGGCGGACCGGATCATCTACTTCGACGAGACCGAGACGGTGCACGTCAAGGTCCCGGGCGCCCGCTACCTGAAGGAGGCGGACGTCTGGAAGCCCTTCCTCGACGCGGACGTGGTCATCAACGTCCCGAAGATGAAGGTGCACCTGGCGAAGACCGTCACGCTCGGCATCGCGAACTGGCAGGGCATCCTGCGGAACGACCACCCGTCGGAGGACGGCGTCGACGGCAAGGGCCTGCACACGAACCAGCAGGGCCAGCACCGCAACGACATCGATCCCAAGGTGGTCGACGAGTACCGCATCCGGAAGGCCGACCTGACGATCGTCGACGCGGTGATCGGCATGGAGGGCCAGGGCCCGCACACCGGCACGCCGATCGAGATGAACCTCGTCATCGCCGGGACCGACACGGTCGCGGTCGACGCGGTCACCGGCGCGTGCATGGGGTTCGAGCCGAAGGAGATCCCGGCGGTCCGGATCGCGTACCACGACGGCCTGGGCGAGATGCGCCTTGACCACATCGATGTCGTGGGCGCGCCGATCGACAAGGTCATGAAGCACTTCCTGCGCGCGAACGGCAACCCGGTCGGCGTCTGGCCCGGCCTGGACGTCCTGACGCAGCAGACGTGCCCCGGCTGCTTCATCAACATCCGCGGCGCGATCGACAACTTCGGGATGCACAGCGGGTTCGATCTCGAGGAGTACAACCGGAAGCTCGGCGACATCGTCTTCATCGCCGGCGGCCAGCCGGACCTCGACCCGGAGTACTGCCGCGACAAGGTCGTCTTCCTGGTCGGCGACTGCTGGGAGTACTTCCCGAGCGCGCCGAAGATCCGGGAGGCGCTGGGCCTTGCGCGGAAGGTGATCGTGCGCGCAGGCTGCACGCCGGTGTACGTGTTCGCCCAGATCAACCAGGACCTGATCGACCTCGGCACCGAGGCCGGCATCCTCGCGCACGTCTGAACACG
>JAJYGK010000171.1 GCA_021790715.1 Chloroflexota bacterium | reverse complement strand
GCACCTGGGCGCCGCAGGGGACGGGATCGGTCACCGGCGCCGCGGGAGGCCTGGCCGCGCCGGGGATGGCGGCCGCCACCGGTGCCGGTGCCGCGACGGCCGTGGCCGGCGACGGGCCCACCGCCGCGGACGGAGGCGCGGTGACGGGGACGCCCGGACCGGTCCCCTCCGGCGTGGCGGCCATCCGTGGACTGGGGCGCGACACGACGCACCAGATGATGCAGCAGAGCATCGACGGGGCACGCGGCCAGGCGCGGCCGGCGGGCCAGCCGAAGCTGGGTCGCAACGACCCCTGCTTCTGCGGGAGCGGGCTCAAGTACAAGAAGTGCCACGGCCGCTGAGGGCGAGCCTCCTGCGGCTCTCCCTCGCGGGCGTCGCCGGCGTCGTCCTGGTGGTCACCTACACGACGTTCCGGATCTGGCAGCAGGGCCAGGTCGACGAGGCGGGGCGGCCGGTCGACGCGATCGTCGTGCTCGGGGCGGCGCACTACGGCAACGTCGCCTCGCCCGTCTTCGCGGCGCGCCTCGACCATGCCGTCGAGCTGTGGCTGCAGGGCGACGCCCCATGGCTGATCGTGACCGGCGGCCGGGAGCCCGGCGACATGCTTGCCGAGGCCGACGTGGCCCGCAACTACGCGGAGGACCGCGGCGTGCCCGCGACGGCCATCCTCGCGGAGGAGACCGGCCGGGACACGGCGGAGTCGCTGCGCAACGTGGCCGCGATCATGTCCGCCCACGGCCTGCGCTCCGCCCTCTTCGTCAGCGATCGCACCCACATGCTGCGCGTGCTGCGCGTGGCGTCCGACCTGGGGATCGCGGCCTACGGATCGCCGACCCCGACGAGTCCGGCCGATGCGGACCCGTCCGCCCGCCTGGAGGCGACGCTCCACGAGATCGGCGCGCTGGGCTGGTACCTCGTCAGCGGCCGGTGAGGCGGAAACGATATCTGCAGAAATCCGCCCGCAACCTCTTGAGTACGCCGCGGCCGGTTCGTATACTCCGTTGAAACGCCGGAGTCCCCGCTCTGGCGTTCCGTTTGCCACCCGGGCGCCGCACGGTCGCGGCCCGTCAGCGGTGGAATCACAGCAGCGAGGGTGTCGTGCGGGCAGAGATCGCCGAAGAGGGTTTCCTCGATCTGATCGCGTGTGAGCGCGACTGCCGCAAATGCAGCTACGCCGCCAGCCTCGACTGCGACGGCAACTGCGGCGTCTGTCCTCACAACGGGTATTGTCCCTGCGTGAACCCCGTCGTTGCCCGGAGCAAGAGCGCGCTGCGCATGATCGAGCTGCGCCCGATCCTGCTGCAGGACCTGCGAGCCCACCGCTGATGGACGCCGGCGCCATCCGCGGCCTCGTCGAGCGCGTCCGGGCGACCTCGGGGCGTCTTTGACCTAGCCGCCAAGGAACGCCGGCTCGCCGAGCTCGACGGGGAGAGCGCGCGGCCGGATCTCTGGGACGACCCGCGCGCCGCGCAGCAGCTCATGCGCGACGCCGAACGCCTGCGGGAGGAGATCGGCACCTGGCGCGGCCTGGAACGCCGCGCGGACGACCTCCTGGAGCTGAGCGAGCTCGCCGGTGACGATCCGGCGCTCGCGGCCGAGGTGGACGCCGAGGCGGTCGCGCTCGAGTCCGACTACGACTCGCTTCGCACGGCGCTCCTCTTCAGCGGCGAGTACGACGACCGCAACGCGCTGCTCACGATCAGCGCCGGCGCCGGCGGCACGGAGGCCACCGACTGGGCCCAGATGCTGCTGCGCATGTACCTCCGCTGGGCGGAGCGTCACCGCTTCGCGACGGAGATCGTGGACCAGACCGAGGGCGAGGAGGTCGGCCTGAAGAGCGTCACGGTCGCGATCGACGGGCGCGGGGCGTACGGGTACCTGCGCGCCGAGCGCGGCGTGCACCGCCTGGTCCGCATCAGCCCGTTCGACTCGCAGCGGCGTCGGCAGACCACGTTCGCCCTCATCGAGGTCCTCCCCGAGGTCGAGAACGACGTGGAGGTCGAGATCGACCCGGACGACCTCCGCATCGACACGTACCGCTCCACGGGGCACGGCGGCCAGAACGTGAACAAGACGGACTCCGCGGTCCGCATCACGCACCTCCCGACGGGGATCGTCGCGCAGAGCCAGAACGAGCGCTCGCAGGTGCAGAACAAGGACACGGCGATGAAGCTCCTGCGCGCCCGGCTCCTCGAACGGGCGCTGGAGGAGCGCGAGGCGCAGATCGCGGCGCTGCGCGGCGAGCACGTGGAGGCCGGCTGGGGCCACCAGATCCGCTCGTACGTGCTGCACCCGTACCAGATGGTCAAGGACCTGCGCACCGAGCACGAGACCAGCAACACGGCCGCGGTCCTCGACGGCGACCTCGACGCGTTCATGCGGGCGGAGCTCGAGCGCGTCGCCACGGCGGGGTCGGACGGGGAGCAGGCGGGCGCGTGAGGCAGGAGCCGGAGCGGGCGATTCTGCGGCCGATCGGGCCGGCGGACATCCCGACGTGCATCGACGTCTTCTACGACGCCGTCGACCCGCTCTACCGCCGCCTCGACCAGCCGATCCCGCCCCGCGACCCCGCCTCGCTCGGCCGGCTGCTGGGGCACCTGCTGGACCACGACGCGTCGCGCGCCTGGCTCGCCGAGGCGCCCTCGGCGACCGGCGATCCGGACCCGCCCCGCCTCCTCGGCTTCGGGACGGCGTGGCAGCGCGAGACGACGTGGTACCTGGCGCTGCTGTTCATCCGCCCCGAGGCACAGGCGGGCGGCCTCGGCCGGCGCCTGCTGCTGCGCACGTTCCCGTCGCTCCCGGGCGCCGCGGAGGCCGGCCCGGGGATCCCGGACGGCGACCCGGAGGACGCCCGGGCCGGCGGGGCCGGCGCCGCGGGGATGATGGCCACCTGCGTCGATTCCATCCAGCCCATCTCCACCGGCCTCTACGCGAGCTACGGGCTCGTGCCGCGCGTCCCGCTCTTCACCGCGATCGGGTACCCGCGCCCGGGCTCGTTCCCCGACCTGCCGCGCGGCGTGGTCGCGGCCGGATTCGAGGCGCTCGCAGTCGACTTCGACCTGCCGGAGGCCCTCGCGGCGATCGACCGCGCGCTGCTCGGATTCGCGCGGCCGGAGGAGCACCGGCTCTGGGCACGCGAGAGGCGCCGCGGCGTGCTGTTCCGCCACGCCCCCGACGGCGTGCCGCTCGGCTACGGGTACGCGCAGCCCTCAGGGCGCATCGGGCCGGTCGCGCTGCTCGACGACACGCTGTACCCGGGGGCCCTGGGCGCGCTCGTCGGGCGGGTCTCGCCACCGGGGCCGTACCTCGTCCTCGTCCCGGGCGTCAACCACCGGGCGATGGTGGCGCTCCTGCGGGCCGGCCTGCGGTTCGAGGGCTTCCCCGGCATCCTCTCCTCGACGCGGCCGTGGGACGGGCTCGACCGGTACCTGCCCGCGAGCTTCGCGCTGCCGTGACGGTGCCGGGCCCCCCGGTCGACCCGGACGCCGGCCGCGATCCCGCCCCCTTCGACCCGGCCGCGTTCGATGACACGGCCTGGGGCACGGACTGGAGTGCCGGCCGGCGGCGGGGAACAGATTCCGAGCTCCGGGGCTGGCTCGACCTGGCCCTCGCCTGCTGCGACGAGGCCGATTCGATCGCCCTCCGCCACTTCCGCCGTGACCTGCAGGTCTCGACCAAGCCCGACCGGACCTACGTCACCCAGGCCGACCGGGGGATCGAGTCGCTGGTCCGGGAACGCATCCTGGCTGCCCACCCGGACCACGGGCTGGTGGGGGAGGAGTACGGGACCGAGCCGGGGCGCGGGTCGGCGCGCTGGTACATCGATCCGATCGACGGCACGCACAACTACATCCGCGGCGTGCCGCTCTTCGCGACCCTCCTCGCCGTCGAGCGGGAGGGGGAGCTGCAGGTGGGCGTCGTCTCCGCGCCGGCCCTCGGCGAGCGCTGGTTCGCGTGGCGGGGCGGCGGCGCCTGGGTGCGGCGCGGGGCGGAGGTCCGGCGGATCGGCGTTTCGGCGATCGCGTCGCTGGGCGACGCACAGATCCTCTACGCGTCCCCGCTCGAGGTCGAGGAGAGCGGCTGGGCCCCCGGGTTCGGGGCGCTCCTCCGGCGGGCCTGGCGCGACCGCGGCTTCGGCGACTTCTGGGCGTACGCGCTGCTTGCCGAGGGAGCGGCCGAGGCGATGATCGAGATCGGGATCCGGCCCTGGGATCTCGCCGCGCCGCTCGTGCTGGTGGAGGAGGCGGGCGGCCGGATGACCGACTTCGGCGGCCGTCGCGAGGTCGACGCGGCCAGCGTCGTCGCGTCGAACGGACGGCTGCACCGCGAGATCCTGGCGGGGCTCGCGTCCCGCCCCGGCGAGTCGACCGACCCGGAGCGTCTGCAGCGTGACTGAGGGCGCCCGCGGGGTGGCTGCCGGCCGCCGGGGCGTGGCCGAAGATCCCCACCGCGCGCCCGACGGCGCCCACGGCAGGCGTGCACGGCCGGCCGGAAGGCGCCCGGAGCGCCTGTGCTACCCTCAGCGCCGTCGTGGCTTTGCTCGCCGTGCCCGCGTGCGGAGTCCCTGGTCCGTCCGACCGCGGAGCCTGACTTGAGCGCATCTCTGCAGCACCCGGCCCGGCTGCTGGCCGCAATCTCCGCCGCTCGGGGCAGGCGTCCGGGCGTCGCGCCGCATGCCGGATCGCCGGTGGCCGCCGACGCGCGGCGGACCTCGATCGTCCTCGAGGACGTCGGCAAGGTCTACCCCAACGGCCGCCGCGCCCTGGCCGACGTCGACCTCATCGTGCCGGACGGCGACTTCGTCTTCATCGTGGGCCCGTCCGGAGCAGGCAAGAGCACGCTGATCCGGCTCCTCATCCGCGACGAGGTCGCCACCAGCGGTCGCGTCCTGGTCGCCGGGCGGGACCTGCGGCGCCTGCCGAGGCGCGAGGTCCCGCGGCTCC
>JAJYGK010000029.1 GCA_021790715.1 Chloroflexota bacterium | reverse complement strand
CGCGACGGCGTCGCGGGGGAGACGCTCCACGGGAGCATCGCCGATCCGCACCTCGCCGTGGCGTTCCGTCACTGTGCCGGCGACACACCGCAGGAGCGTGGACTTGCCGGCGCCGTTCGGGCCGACGAGCGCGACCCGCTCGCCGGGAGCGATCTCGAGGTCGATCCCGTGGAGGACCTCGCGGCCCCGGTAGGCCGCGCGGAGGCCGCGCAGCCGGATGCCGATGCCGCCCGCTCCGGCCCCGGGGTCGCGTCGCGCCGGCACGCCCCGCACGGCCGGATCCCCCGCAGAGCCCCCCGCCGGGCCCGCGTTTCCCGCCGCGCCCGCGTTTCCCGCCGCGCCCGCGTTTCCCGCCATGCGCCCCGCCGCGCCCCAGTCTGCCGCGCTCACAGCTCGTACCCCGAGTGCGCCCGGCGCAGGATCCAGAGGAAGAATGGCGCGCCGACCAGCGCGGTCACGACGCCGACCGGGATGTCGCCCGGGATGCGCGCCAGCAGGTCGCACGCGGCGAGGAACGCCGCGCCCCAGATCGCCGACAGCGGCAGCACGGCCCGGCCGTCCGGGCCGACGACGAGCCGCACGACGTGCGGCACCACGAGCCCGACGAACCCGATCAGGCCCGCGATCGCGACCGACGCGGCCGTCACGAGCGACGTCGCCGCCAGCAGCACGACCCGCTCGCGGCGCACGTCCAGCCCGAGATGCGCGGCCGTCTCCTCCCCGAGCAGCAGCGCGTTCAGCGCCCGGCCCCGTGTGAGCAGCACCACCCCGCCCGCCAGCAGCGGGACCGCGGCCGCGGCGACCTGCGGCCAGGCGACGCCGTCGAAGCTGCCCAGCAGGAAGTAGAAGATCTGGCGCAGGCCGTCGCCCGAGAGCCACATCGTGATCGCCAGCCCGGCTGCGAGCAGCGAGCTGACCGCGTAGCCGGTCAGCAGGACGCCCGTCATGGAGGCGAGCTGGCCGGCACGAGACAGCCGGTAGACCAGCAGCACCGCGCCGAGGGCCCCCGCGAACGCGAGCACCTGCAGGAGCCCGAAGCCGAGCACCATGCCCGGCAGCGGGATCACGACCCCGAGCGCGGCCCCGAGGGCGGCGCCGCTCGCGGTGCCGAGCACGTATGGGTCGGCGAGTGGGTTGCGCAGCAGCCCCTGCAGCGCGGTCCCGGCGAGCGCCAGCGACGCCCCGACGGCCATGGCGGCGATCACCCGCGGCAGGCGGAGCTGCAGCACGATCGTCTCGTCGGCGGCGCTCCAGCCGTGGGCGACCGGCCAGCCGAGCAGGCGATGGGCCAGGATCGCGATCGTGTCGGCGGGCGGAATCACCACCTCGCCGAGCCCCACGCCCGCGATGAGCACCAGCACGAGCGCAACGCAGCCCGCGACGGCCAGCGCGAGCTCCCGGCGTCGCGCATGGGCGAGGAGCTGCGCGACGTCGAGGACGGCGGCCCGCCCGGTGACCGCTCCGACGACCGGCCCGGTGACCGCTCCGACTGCCCTCCGGCCGGCGCCGACCACAACGGCGGCGGGGGCGGCGGGAGGCGCGCCGCCCGCCGGCGCCCCGGGTTCGGACCGGGCGCGGGGAGTGGCAACCATCAGGGCACCGGGGCGAGCGAGGGAAGCGCCACGCCGGGGTGGATCGCCGCCGCGAGCGCCTCCAGGCCCTGCACGATGCGCGGGCCGGGCCGCGTGACGATCGTGTCGTCGACGGGGCGGATCGCGTGGTCGCGGACGGCGGTCATGACGCTCCATCCCGGCCGCGCCGCCACCATCGCGGGCGTCGTGCCGTAGTTCGCGTCGCCGAGCACGATCACCTGCGGGTCGTCGGCGACGAGCCGCTCCAGGGAGATCGAGTAGACCCCGTTCACGCCGGACGTGATCGGGTCGCCGCCGGCACGCCGGATCAGGTCGGTCGTGAAGTCGTTCGGGGCGGGCGTGTAGATCGTCTTGGTGGCGTCCAGCTCGTAGAAGACCCGCGGCCGCGGCTCGCTCGCGACGGCCGATTCCACCGCCGCAGCCTCGCTCGACAGCTGCGCCGAGAGCCTCGTCGCCGGACCGGCCTCGCCGGTCGCGTCGCCCACCAGCACGATGTCGGCGAAGACGGCCGGCAGGGTGGTCGCATCGAGCACGACGACCGGGATCCCGAGCGAGCGGATGTGCGCGATGTCCGTCGTCGACGTGATCCCCTGGAAGGCGAGCACGAGGTCCGGCTGCGCAGCGACGAGCTTCTCGAGCTCGACGCCGGTGTAGGTCGCGACCTGCGGGATCGACTTGACGGCGGGCGGGTAGTCGTCCGAGCTCGTCACGCCCACGAGGCGGCCGCCCTCCCCGAGCGCGAAGAGTGTCTCGGTGATGGACGGGGCGAGGCTCACGATCCGCGCCGGCTGCTTCGGGATCGTCACGTCCGTGCCCTCGTCGTCGCGCAACGTGAGCGGGAACGAGACGGCGCCGGCGGCGGCCGAGGCCGCTGCGGAGGGGCTCGGCGAGCCGTAGACGGGCGCGGCGCTCGCGGGCGACGTGCCCGTCGCCGAGCTGGCGGAGGTGCCGGAGAACGGCGACGACGGCGCACCGGATGGTGCCGGTGGCGTGCCGGCGCCGGAGATCGCGCCGGGGGCGGCCGCCGTGCAGCCGGCCAGCGCGAGCACGACCAGCAGGGGCAGGACGGCCGCGGCCGGACGGACGGCCGCTCGACGCGCGCGCGAGCCCGCACGCCGCAGCAGGGGAAGTGGGTCGGAAAGAACGGTGCGCACGGTGCCTTCCCTCTCTCTCGAAGGTTCGAGCACGACCGCGGGCCCGGCGACCGGACTTCCGAACCGACGCGCATGCGTCGCTCGGTCACCGTAGCGGGACTGTGCCGGACTTCCACCGGCTTCGCGGGTCCCGCGGTCCTGTTCTGTGGTTTGCCGCTCCAGCGGTTCGCCGCGCGCCGCGCACCGGCGGGCGCGTGCGGCCGCCCGAGTCTACTCCGCCGGCGCTCCCTCGGACGCCTCGTCGGGACCGGTCGACGGGCCGGCCGCCGGCGGGCGACGCATGAAGGCGAGCGGGTCGCGCAGCTCGCGGCGCAGGATCTTGCCGACGCCCGACCGGGGCAGCTCCGCGACGAACTCGACCTGTCTCGGCACCTTGTGCCCGGCCAGGTTCGTCCGGCAATGCTCGACGATCATCTCGACCGTCAGCACCGCGCCGGGCCGCGGGACGACAAACGCCTTCGGCACCTCACCGAGCCGCTCGTGCGGGACGCCCACGACCGCGGCCTCGGCAACGAGCGGGTGCATGTGCAGCACCTCCTCGACCTCGCGCGGCCACACGTTCATGCCGCCCACGATGATCAGGTCCTTCTTCCGGTCGACGATCCGGAAGTAGCCGTCCTCGTCGCGGACGGCGATGTCCCCGGTGCGCAACCAGCCGTCCTGCAGCGCGAGCGCCGTCTCCTCGGGGTTGCCGTAGTAGCCCTTCATGACCTGCGGCCCGCGGACCACCAGCTCGCCCTCCTCGCCCGGGCCGAGCTCCTGTCCGTCGAGCACGGAGACGACGGTCGCGTCGGTCGAGGGGAACGGGACGCCCACCGTCCCGGGACGCCGATCGCCGAAGAGGGGGTTGCAGTGGGTGACCGGGCTCGCCTCGGAGAGGCCGTACCCCTCCACCACCCGGCCCTTCGTGACCGCCTCGAACTCCCGCTGCACCTCCGCGGGCAACGGGGCGGCCCCGCTGATGCAGGCGTCGATCGACGTCAGGTCGAGCTTCGCCGCGCGGGGGTGGGTCGCGATGGCCTGGTACATCGCCGGGACGCCCGGGAACATGCGCGGGTGCTTGCAGTCGATCAGGCGGAGCATCTCGCCCGTGTCCGGGCGCGGCAGCAGGATCTGGCGCTGCCCGAGCAGGATCGTCATGTTCATGGCGACCGTCATGCCGTAGATGTGGAAGTACGGCAGCGCGCCGAGGACGGCGTCGCCGGGTCGCGCGGCGGGGAACCAGGCGGCCACCATGATCGCGTCGGCCACCAGGTTGCGGTGCGTGAGCATGGCGGCCTTCGGGATCCCCGTCGTGCCCCCGGTCGGCTGGAGGACCGCGATGTCGTCGGGACCGGCCGCCGACGCGAACGGGCCGGGAGTCGCACGATCGACCAGGCGGACCAGGCGGGGCGTCTCCGCCGAATCGGCGATGGGGTGCCAGCGGCCCTCCCGCCGCGCCTTCACGGGGTACGCGAGCGCCTTGAGGGTGGGAAGCTGGTCCTGGATCCCCACCGTGACCACGGGCCCCACGAGGCGCATCTCCCCGCGCACCGCGCGGATGCGGGGCGTCACGAGGTCCAGGGAGATCGAGACCCGGGGCGGGGCGATCGCGAAGATCTCGGCGACCTCGCGGGTCACGTAGAGCGGGTTCATCGGCAGCGCCGTCGCCCCCGCCCGCATGGCGCCGTAGAAGGCGACCACGAAGGCGGGGGTGGTCGGCAGGTGGAGACTGACGATGTCGCCGGGCTGCACGCCGAGCTCGCGCAGCGCCCGGGCCATGCGGTCGACCTGCTCGTCGAGCTGCGCGTACGTCGTCCGCCGGTCGTAGAAGTCGATGGCGATCGACGCCGGCCAGCGCCGCGCGGACCGGCGCAGGACCCCGTCGAGGGGCAGGTCGGGGATCTCAATGTCGGCGGGCACGCCCTCGTCGTAGTGCGCGAGCCACGGTCGCTGCCGTATCGCCACCGCCATCGCTGGCCTCCTGTTCGGCCGTCGTCCCCCGCTGGACGCGAGCCCCCGAGCCCGGGCGATCCGTCCGGGCTCGTCCCCGGCGCCGCTAGGTCCGGTACCCGCCGCGCTCGACGAGCGCCGCGGCGACGGCGCGACGCACCGCCACGGCATCGAGCGGCTCGCGGCGCAGCACGCGCCGGAGGCCGGCGAGCGTCATCCGCCGCTCGTCCCCCTCCTGGACGCGTGCCGCCACCTCGGCCGTGCCACGTTCCACCGCCCCG
>JAJYGK010000084.1 GCA_021790715.1 Chloroflexota bacterium | reverse complement strand
GGTCGTTGCCCTCCGCTACGAGTGAAAGGAACCGCTCGATGATCGACTATCCGGTCCCCCCGGCCTCCGGGCCGTCGCCCGACCGACCGGGCGACCCGCCCGTGCCTGCCGGCGCGCCGTCCGAACCGGCGCCCGCGACCGGCGCGTCCGCCGGGGGGGCGGGCTACGAGCCCGCTGCGCCGACGAAGCCCGCCCCTGCGCCACAGGCGCCCCGCCGGGGCTCGTCCTCGCGCTCGACCAGCATCCTGCTCGGCGTGGCGGCGATCATCGCCGTCGGCGGCATCGCCTTCGCGGTCGGGCGCATGACGGCGCCGACGGCCAGCGCCGCGACGGGCCGGTTCGGGACGGGGAACTTCGGCGGTGCCGCTCGCGAGTTCGGGCCGACCGCGAGCTTCGCACCGGGAGAGGGCCGCGTGGGCGCGTTCGGCGGCACGCTCCCGGGCATCGGCGGTGCCGCGGGCATCGCGATCGACGGCACGGTCCAGTCCGTCACCGGCACGACGCTGACCGTCAAGACCTCGAGCGGGCAGACGGTGACGGTCGATCTCGGCCCCAGCACGACCTACCACACGGCGACGTCGGCCAGCGCGAGCAGCGTCAAACCCGGAAGCAGCGTGCGCGTCCAGCTACAGTTGGATCGCACGGGGTTCGCCGGCGGCGCGGGAACGACCGGCGGGACGGGCGCCGTGCCCAGTCCGCTGCCGAGCGGCGCGACACGGACGCTCAACGCCAGCGACGTCACGGTCGTGAACCCCTAGGAGAGATCGGTGCATCTGCTCGTCGTCGAGGATGATGCCCGGCTGGTGAGGCTGCTCAGGCGCCTGCTCAGCCAGGACCGCCACGTGGTCGAGACCGCATCGACCGCGGCCGACGCGCTCGAGATCGCCGGGTCGACCGTCGAACTCGACGCGATCATCCTCGACATCGGGCTGCCGGATCGCTCCGGCTTCGACGTCGCGCGCCGGCTGCGCCAGGACGGGTGCCAGATCCCGATCCTCATGCTCACCGCCAGGGACGCGGTGAGCGACCGGGTCGAGGGCCTGGACGCCGGCGCGGACGACTACCTCGTCAAGCCGTTCGCCTACGAGGAGCTGCTCGCGCGGCTGCGGGCCCTCGCGCGCCGCCCGCCGGCGCGGCGCACCGCGCGCCTCGCGGCCGGGCCCATCGCGCTCGACGAGGCCAGGCGCCGCGTGACGGTCGACGGACACGCGGTGGACCTGAGCCAGCGCGAGTTCTCGATCCTGGAATGCCTGCTGCGTCGCCCGGGGCAGGTGCTCACCCGCGACCAGCTGCTGGACTATGCGTGGCCCTACGGGGTCGCGCTGACGCCGAACACGGTCGAGGCGTACATCCACCTGCTCCGCGACAAGCTCGGGCCGGCCGCGGACCGCGTGGAGACCGTGCGCGGCGTGGGGTACCGGCTGCGTGACGACTGACGACGCGCACCATCCCGCGGTCCGGGACCCTGAGAGCCCCGCCGAGGTCGAGGAAGCGCCGCTGCTGCGGCGGACGCGATGGCGCCTGATCGCGTGGAGCGGCGGGCTCACGCTCCTGATCATCGCGGTGCTCGGGGTGTCCGTCTATGCCGCGGTGGCCGGCATGATGAACGCGAACGTCACGGTGCCGCTCGAGCGCCGGGCCGAGACGATCGCGGCCTTCGTGACCCAGAGCGGGTTCCCCGGTCGCCCCCAGGTCGGCGTCGCGTTCGGTGGCGATGCCGGCGGGACGATCGCGTTCGTGGTCGGGCCGAACGGCTCGGTGCAGGGCGGCGCCGGCATCGAGCTTCCGCAGGGGCTCCCGGACACGCAGGGCGTGACCGCCGCCCAGAAGACGGGCTCCGACGTCCGCGACGCGACGGTCTCCGGGATCCCGATCCGCGTCTACTCCCTCGCCGTCACGGGCCCCGACGGGACGTATGTCGTCCAGGTCATCGGCGATCGCACCGCCGAGGAGCGGCTGCTCTCGACGCTCGCGCTCGTGCTCGGGCTCGGCGGCCTCGCGGCGGTCCTGCTGGCCGTCGCGGCCGGCTACATCTATGCCGGCCGCGCCCTCGTCCCGATCCGCGCGTCGATCCGCCGTCGCCAGGACGCGCTGCGGCGTCAGCGCGAGTTCACGGCGAATGCAAGCCACGAGCTGCGCACGCCGCTCACGGTCATCCGCACCAGCGTCGACGACCTCCGCCGCAACCGCGACAGCCGGGTGCAGGACGTCGGTGAGGCGCTCGACGACATCGACAGCGAGGTCTCGCACCTGGCCGCGCTGGTGGACGACCTGCTGCTGCTGGCGCGCACCGATTCGGGCGCCGTCGAGCTCACACACGTGCCGGTCGACCTGGCAGACGTGGCCGCCGAGGCCGCCGGGCTCCTGGCGCCGATCGGTGCCAGGCACGGCGTCACCGTGGTGGTCGATCCGCGGCCGGCCGAGCTGCTCGGCGATCCCCTGCGTCTGCGGCAGCTCGTCACGATCCTGGTCGACAATGCGATCGGCCATTCCCCTGCCGGCGGGACCGTCCTCGTCCGGGTCCGGCGCGAGGAGCAGGCCGTCACGCTCGATGTGCTGGACGATGGCCCCGGCATCCGGGACACGGACCTCGATCACGTCTTCGACCGCTTCTGGCGGGCGGACGACGCGCCCGCGGGCGGCACGGGGCTCGGGCTGTCGATCGCGCGCTGGATCGTCGAGCGCCACGGCGGCATCATCGCCGCCTCGAACCGGCCCGAGGGAGGCGCGCGCTTCGAGGCCCGCATCGATGTCCCGCCGTCGACGGATCCCACCCGCGACTGGGACTCCGACCACGCGGCCGACTTCGCGGTGTGACGGACCTCGCCGTTCGCGACTCCACGCCCCTGTCCGCCGGACGTCGCCGGCGACATCTCCGCCTCGCTCCCTCGCTCAAGGAGGTCGATCATGCCTGAGCCGATCCACCTGTCCGTCAACGGCGACGACCGTCTGCTCCCCGTCGACCCGCAGCGGAGCCTCCTCTCGGTCATCCGCGACGAGCTCGGCCTGATCGGGGCGAAGGTCGGCTGCGGCGAGGGCGAGTGCGGCGCCTGCACCGTGCTCGTCGACGACCGGCCGGTGCGCGCGTGCGTCACGCGTGTCGGCGAGGTGGCGGGACGCCGCATCGAGACGATCGAGGGCCTGTCGGCGGAGGGGCTGCACCCGATCGCGCGCGCGTTCGTCGAGGAAGAGGCCATGCAGTGCGGGTTCTGCACGGCCGGGATGATCGTCGGCGCCACGGGTCTGCTGCGCGCCATCCCGGATCCGACGGACGCAGAGATCCGCGAGCACATGCAGGGGAACGTGTGCCGCTGCGGCACGTACCCGAGGATCGAACGGGCGATCCGGCGCGCGGCCGCGACGGCGCACGCCGCGACGGGCGGGATGCCGGCGGAGCTCCGGGGGCACGGCGCCCTCGAGGCAGGGTGGATGCCCCGCCCGCCCGCGCCGTGGGACATGACCGATCCACGCGAGCGCGACTACTTCTCGCCGCTCGGCGACGGGCTCGTGGTGGTGCTGCCGCCCGAGGAGGCGGCGCGCAACCACCCGGATCAGCCGGGGCCCTGGCACCGCAACGGCGGTGCCTGGATCCACGTTGGGGCCGACGAGGTCGTGACCGCCTTCACCGGCAAGGTCGACGTCGGCCAGGACAACCGCACGGCGCTGTCGCTGCTCGTCGCGGACGAGCTGCGGATGCCGCTCGACGCGGTACGGCTCGTGCTGGGCGACACCGACGTGTGCCCGTACGACGTGGGGACGTTCGGCAGCCGCTCGATGCCGGACGCAGGCGAGTACCTGCGCGCGGCCGCGGCCGTGGCGCGCGAGTGGCTTCTCGGCGCGGCCGCCTCGCGGCTGGCCGTGGATCGCTCGGAACTGTCACTCTCGGAGTGCCGGATCGCGACCCGGGACGGCGCCCGGGCCGTGAGCGTCGGGACGCTGCTGCACGGGCAGCGGTCCATCGAGATGGCGCGAATGGAGGCCGCCGGCACACCCGGCGCCGGGTCCGGCGGGCAGGTGCCCGGCGAGGCCGGCGCAGGCCGCGTGCCCGGGAAGGCCGGCGCAGCCCCCGTGGCCGGCGAGGCCGCCGGAACGCGGCGCGTGCCGAGGGCCGCGGCGACCGACGTCGTGCGCGGCGTGCGGCGATACGTGTCGGACGTCGAGCGTCCGAACATGCTCCACGGCAAGGTCCTCCGGCCGCCGGCCTTCGGAGCGCGGCTCGTCTCGCTCGATCCGTCGGCGGCCGAGGCGATGCCGGGTGTGCGTGTCGTCCGGGAGGACGACTTCGTGGGGGTCACCGCGCCGAGCATGCCCGGCGCGGTGCGGGCACTCGCCGCCCTGCGTGCCGAGTGGACGTACGAGCCGGGGCCGTCCGACGACGGGATCGTCGGCTACCTGCGCGCGCATCCGGTCGAGGGCCGGGGCTGGGAGGGTGCCTTCGAGGAGACGGCGGGCGACGTCGAGGCCGCCCTCGCCTCGGCACCGGTGCGGCTGGATGCCACCTACACGGCGGCATACATCGCCCACGTGCCGCTCGAGACGCGCACCGCGGTCGCCGAGTGGAGCGACGAGCGACTGACGGTCTGGACCGGGACGCAGCGGCCGTTCGGGGTGCGCGAACAGCTGGCGGAGGCGCTCGGCATCCCGGAGGCGCAGGTTCGCGTGATCGTGCCGGACACGGGCGGCGGGTACGGCGGCAAGCACACCGGCGACGCGGCCGTGGAGGCCGCGCGCCTCGCGCGGGCCGCGGGGCATCCCGTGAAGGTGCGCTGGAGCCGCGAGGAGGAGACGACCTGGGCGTACTTCCGGCCGTTCGCGGTCATCGACGTGCACAGCGGAGCCGACGGCGCGGGGATGCTCCGCGCGTGGGACTTCACGAACCTCGACTCGGGGCCGAACGCGATCGCCACGCCGTACGAGGTGCCGAACCGGCACATCGCCTTCGTTCCGGCGGCCTCGCCGCTGCGCACCGGCTCCTACCGGGCCCTCGCCGCGACCGCGAACACGTTCGCGCGCGAGTCGCACATGGACGAACTCGCGCACCGCGTCGGCGCCGACCCGCTCGAGTACCGCCTGCGCCACCTCCGGGACGAACGCCTGCGGGCGGTCCTCGTCGCGGCCGCGGAGCGCGCCGGGTGGGGGAGGGATCCGGAGCCCGGGCGCGGCCTCGGGATCGCCTGCTGCCGCGAGAAGTGGGCGTACATCGCGACCGTGGCGGACGTGCGCGTGGCCGGCGACGGGCGCCTGGAGCTGCTGCGCCTGGTCAGCGCATACGAGGCGGGCCGGATCGTGGACCAGGAGGGCCTGGCGAGCCAGGTCGAGGGATCGGCCGTGATGGCGCTCGGCGGCGCCCTGTTCGAGGCCGTCCGCTTCGAGGACGGCCGGATCCTCAACGCGAAGCTCTCCGGGTATCGCGTGCCGCGCTTCGGCGACGTTCCGCCCATCGAGGTCGTGCTGCTCGACCGGCCCGACGTGCCGTCGGCGGGAGGTGGCGAGGTGCCGCTCGTCGCGGTCGCTCCGGCGATCGCCAACGCCGTCTTCGCGGCGTGCGGGGTGCGGCTGCGGGACCTGCCGCTCGTCCCGGACGGGATCGTGCCGGGCGCGCTCGTTCCCCGCTAGCGGCCGGCATCGATCCGCGGGCCTCCCCGGCAGGGTGGGGCCGGGCGGCCCGTGCCGACCTGCCATCGGCCCCTTCGGCGCGCCGGCTTCGCGCATATACTGGGTGGGAGTATCAGGGAACCGGGTTCCCGGCGGCCGGAGGGTCGCGCGGGCCGGCGTGGAGTCGCACGTGTCCATCCAGTCTTCCGCCGGCACCACGGGACGGCAGCAGAGCGGCGAGGCCATCGAGGTCGTCCTGCCCATCGAGGGGATGACCTGCGCGTCGTGCGTCAACCGCATCGAGCGGTTCCTGCGCAAGACGGACGGCGTCCAGGAGGCCAGCGTGAACCTGGCCACCGAGCGGGCGACGATCCGGTTCCTGCCCACCGTGACGGGTCGTGCCGAGCTCGTCGACGCCATCGAGGCCGCCGGGTACGAGGTGCGCGGCACCTCGGCCGAGGCGGCCCCGGACGCGGAGGCGGCGTTGACCGACGAGCCCACGGCGGAGGACCTGGAGCGCGCCCGCGAGCGACGGGAGCTCGGCATCCAGTCGCTGGTCAGCCTCGCCGTCGCGGCCGGGATCATGCTGGTCATGTTCTGGCCGTGGATGCCGTTCGCGATGGAGGACCTGAACAAGCTCGTCCTCTGGCCCGCGACGTTCATCCAGTTCTGGGCAGGCGCCCGCTTCTACCGGGCCGCCTGGCGCGCGCTCCGCCACCGCAGCGCCACGATGGACACGCTGGTCGCCGTCGGCACGAGCGCGGCCTGGGGCTACAGCGTCTTCGTGACGATGTACCCCGACGTCGTCATGCGCGCCGGCATCCGGCCGGACACGTATTTCGACAGCTCGGCGATCATCGTCGGCCTGATCCTGCTCGGCCGCTGGCTGGAGGCACGCGCGAAGGGCCAGACGATCGGGGCGGTGAAGGCGCTGATCGGGCTGCAGGCGAAGTCGGCGCGCGTCGTCCGCGGCGACGCCGAGGTGGACGTCCCGCTCGAGCAGGTGCAGGCCGGCGATCTCGTGCGCGTCCGCCCCGGCGAGAAGATTCCGGTCGACGGCGTCGTGGTCGAGGGCGCGTCGTCGGTGGACGAATCGATGCTGACCGGCGAGGCGATCCCGGTCGAGAAGCACCCCGGCGACGAGGTCATCGGCGCCACGCTCAACACGACCGGATCGTTCGTGTTCCGCGCCACGCGCGTCGGACGCGACACCGCGCTCGCGCAGATCGTGCGCATGGTGCAGGTGGCGCAGGGCTCGAAGGCGCCGATCCAGCGGACGGCGGACCTCATCAGCGCCTACTTCGTGCCGTTCGTGCTCGCGACCGGCGCCCTCACGTTCGTGCTCTGGATGCTGTTCGGCCCGGAGCCGAAGCTGACGCTCGCGCTGACCGCGTTCATCTCGGTCGTCGTCATCGCCTGCCCGTGCGCGATGGGCCTCGCGACGCCGACGGCGATCATGGTCGGGACCGGCAGGGGTGCCGAGGGTGGCGTGCTGTTCCGGGGCGGCGAGGCGCTCGAGCAGGCGCACCGCGTCGACGCGATCGTGCTCGACAAGACGGGCACGCTCACGCTCGGCAGGCCGGCCGTGACGTCGATCGTCCCGGCGCGGCTGACCACCGTCCACGACCTGCTCGACCTGGCCGGATCGATCGAGCGTCGGTCCGAGCATCCGCTCGCGGCGGCGATCGTCGCGGCGGCGGACGCCGACGGGCTGGGCCGCCTTGACGTGACCGGGTTCGAGGCCGTCGCAGGCAACGGCGTGGAGGCGCTCGTCGACGGGCGTCGTGTCGCGGTCGGGAACGCGCGGCTCATGGCCGAGCGGGGCGTCGACGTGTCGTCGCTGGAGCCGGTCGCGGAGGCGGAGGCGGCGGAGGGGCGGACGCCCGTGTACGTCGCGGCCGCGGAGCCGGACGGCGAGCAACTCGTCCCGGCGGGCCTCGTCGTGGTGTCCGATCCCGTGAAGGCCGAGGCGGCGGAGGCGGTACGCGGCCTGGCGGCGCAGGGCATCGAGGCGTGGATGGTGACCGGGGACCGGCGCGCGACGGCCGAGGCTGTCGCCCGGCAGGTCGGCATCGCGCCGGATCACGTCTTCGCGGAGGTCCTGCCGGGCGGCAAGGCCGAGAAGGTCGCCGAGCTGCAGGCGGCCGGACGCCGCGTCGCGATGGTCGGCGACGGTATCAACGACGCGCCGGCCCTCGCGCAGGCCGATCTCGGGATCGCGATCGGGACCGGCGCGGACGTGGCGATCGAGGCGTCCGACGTGACGCTGGTCGGCGGCGATCCGCGCGGGATCGCGTCGGCGATCGCCCTGTCCCGGCGCACGATCTCGGTGATCCGCCAGAACCTCGCGTGGGCCTTCGGCTACAACGTCGTGCTGATCCCGATCGCGATGGGGCTGCTGTACCCGTTCACGGGCACGACCCTCAGCCCCGCTCTGGCGGCGGGCGCGATGGCGCTGAGCTCCGTCAGCGTCGTGACGAACTCGCTGCGCCTGCGCGGCTTCGACGCCCGACCCGGGCGCCCGCGGCTCGGCCGGCAGCCGCTCGGGGTGCGCGTGCGCGACGCCGGGTACCTCGTCGCGATCGCCGTCGCCGGGCTCGTGCTGGCCGCCGTCGTCATCGCCACCAACCGGTGGCTCGACACATCGGCGCAGCAGGTCGCGCTGACGGCGTCGGGCGCGGGGGCGGTTCCGGCCGAGGTCCACGTCCGCACCGGTTCCTTCGTGTACCTGCGGTTCACCAACGACGCGTCGGCCTACCGCGAGCTCGTCGTGCAGGGCGTCCCGAACGTCGACCTCCCGGCCCGGCCGGGGCAGACGACGTCGGTCCGTTTCATGGCACCCGCGCCCGGTCGCTACGTCGTCGAGGTCGGGTCGGGTACGGGGAGCCTCGGTCAGGCGACGCAGGGGACGCTGGTCGTCGAGCCGGCAGGGTAGGCGGCCGCGGCCCCTGCCGGCTGGGCAAGCGGCTCTCACCGGCCGCGGCCCGGGTCTGGCCGGCCGCGGCTCTCACCGGCCCCGGCTCTGGCTCTGGTTGGCCCGTTCCCGGCTCTGGCTCTGGTCGGCCCGTTCCCCGCGGCCCGTATCCGCCGCCGGACGTGCGGCGTGTCGCCCCGGAGCGTGCGGCCGCGCCGATGACGCCGGATCGGGCAGAATCGGCGGGTGAGCCTCCGCCGTCACGATCCATCGACCCGCCGGTCTCGGCCCCCGACCGGGACGTTCCGCTACCGTCGCCCCATCGACGTGCGGTTCGCCGACACGGACGCGATGGGGCACGTGAACAATGCCGTCTACCTGACCTACATGGAGCTGGCCCGCGCCGGCTACTACCGCGAGGTCACGGGATCGACGTTCGGCATCGGCGCGCACACCCACGACCGCAGCTTCATCCTCGCGGAGGCTCGCGTCACCTACGCGAGCCCGGTCCTGTTCGGCGAACGTCTCGTCTGCGAGTGCCGTGTCGGCTGGGCATCCCGCTCGGCGTTCTCGATGGAGTACCGCCTCACCGTGGACGATCCCGGGGCGGTCGCGCCGCGGCTGGTCGCGTACGGTGAGACGATCCAGGTGATGTACGACTACGCCGGGGCTCGCGTGATGCCGCTCCCGACCGACCTGCTGGCAATGCTCGAGGCGTACGAGTCCGGCGACGCGGATCGATCGAGAGCGGCAGAGCCGGGGGCGGGCCCGGAGCCGGGGGCGGGCCCGGCCTGAGCACTCGAGGCTGACGGACGGGACCACGGTCGTCCGCCCTGTCGCCGGCCGCCCGCCCTGTCGCCGGCCGCCCGCCCCCGCCGGCCGCGTGCCTCGGTCGGCTGCCCAACTGTGTCGGATACCAGCGTGGCTGGTGTCAGCCGTGGTTTCGGACCGAAAGCGTGTTGCCTACCCCGCTGCGTGGTGATACGCGCGCCGGCCGGACTCGATCCATCGCCGCCGGGCTCCCGGCCGTCCTGGCGCCGCTCGCCGCACGCACGAAGGGGGAGTCGACTCGCCGCGGGCCGCCCGTCGGCGGTGCAAATCGCCGACCACACCATGCGTTTCACCACTGGGAGAGGTGCGCGACACAGGTGCAGGCGCGCGGCTGCGTCGTCGCCGGCGTTTCCGGGCGCGGCAGCGTCTCCCCGCCCCGACACCGGGCCCGGCCCGTGCCGGGGGTCAGGCGAACAGGCCCTCGACCGAGAGGTAGCGCTCCCCGGTGTCGTAGGCGAAGGTCAGGACGCGCGACCCGTCGGGCAGGGCTGCCACGCGTCGCGAGACGGCGGCGAGGACCGCCCCCGTGCTGATCCCGACCAGGATCCCCTCCTCGCGCGCGCACCGCCGGGCCCACTCCAGGGCGTCGGGCGCGCCGACGGTCACGACCTCGTCGACCGCGTCGCGGTGGAAATTGTCCGGCACGAAGTTCGCCCCGAGCCCCTGGATCGGGTGCGGGCCGGCGCGCCCCTCGCTGATGACCGGCGAGGCCTCCGGCTCCACGGCGACGGTCCGGAGGTGCGGCCAGAGCGGCTTCAGCACCTCGCCGCAGGCCGACAGGTGTCCGCCGGTGCCCACGCCCGCCACGATCTCGTCGAGCCCGTCGGGGAAGTCGTCGAGGATCTCGCGTGCCGTCGTCCGGCGATGGATCTCGACGTTGGCCGGGTTCGAGAACTGCATCGGCATCCACGCGCCCTCGGTCTCGCGCACGAGTTCCTCGGCCCGCTCGACCGAGCCGCGCATGCCCAGCTCGCGCGGCGTCAGCTCGAACGTGGCGCCGTAGGCGGCCATCAGGCGCCGGCGCTCCACCGACATGGACTCGGGCATCACGAGCACCAGGCGATAGCCGCGGATGGCGCAGACGAGCGCGAGGCCGACGCCGGTGTTGCCGGACGTGGGCTCGATGACGACGGATCCGGGGTGCAGGATGCCGCGCCGCTCCGCGTCCTCGATCATCGCCAGCGCGATGCGATCCTTGATGGAACCGCCCGGATTCTGCCGCTCCAGCTTCATCCAGACCTCGACGCGATCGCCGAAGAGCCTGTGGAGCCGGACCTCCGGCGTGCCGCCGATGACGTCGAGGATGCTGTCGGCCTTCATGTCCCCCTCCGTGTCCGCAGCCGGTGACGGCTGCGTGGGTCGCGACGCGGGCGCCGGCGCACCGCCGGCGCGACTGGTCAGATGGTGAAGTCGATCGGCTGCGGCTCGCGCGGGCCGCTCCGGACGTGGACCTCGCTGCGATGGTAGACGACGGACTCGGGCGGCACGCTCTCCGTGAGCCAGACGTTGCCGCCGATGACGCTGCCTCGGCCCACCACCGTGCGTCCGCCCAGGATCGTCGCGTTCGCGTAGATCACGACGTCGTCCTCGATCGTGGGGTGGCGCTTCTGGGAGGCGAGCGACTTGTCGACGCTGAGCGCGCCGAGCGTCACGCCCTGGTAGAGCTTGACGTTGTCCCCGATCGTCGTCGTCTCGCCGATGACGATGCCCGTGCCGTGGTCGATGACGAGCGGGTTCCCGATCGTGGCGCCCGGGTGGATGTCGATGCCGGTGCGATCGTGGGCGCACTCGGTGATGAGCCTGGGCAGCAGCGGCACGCCGAGCTCGCGCAGCTCGTGCGCGAGCCGGTAGTGCAGGATGGCGAGGAAGCCGGGGTAGGCGAGGATGACCTCCTCGACGCTCTCCGCGGCCGGGTCGCCCACGCAGATCGCCTCGGCGTCGCGCTGCAGGGCCGCCTGGATGCGCGGCAACGCCCCGAGGAACCGCGCGGCGGTCTCCTCCGGCGCGTGCGGCATCGGCGGACGGAGCTGGCGGAGCGGGGCGAGCAGTTCGAGCAGGCCGGTGTGCAGCCGGTCGAGTTCGGCGCTGGTCTCGTCGGCCCGCGCGTCGTGGCCGGCCGCCTCGGGGAAGAGGACGCGCAGCGCGCACTCGGCGAGCGCCGCGGCCGCCGACTTGGCGGGCAGACGCTCCGGCCCGCCGCGGCGTCCGCGCAGGAGTTCCGCCGCGAGCCGTTCCCGGTCGATGCTGTCGGTCGTCACCGCACCATTCTGCCGCATGCGGCCGGATCGGCCCTGCCGCATGCGTCCGGATCGGCCCAGCCGCACGCGTCCGATCGGCCGGCGAGGCGGCTCAGGGGGTGAGCAGCCGCGAGGCGGAGAAGACCTGGTGCAGCACGAACTGCCCGTCGGTCGCCGGGTCCGTCAGGTTCGGCTGCGCGTCGTCCAGCACCACGGTCGGGATCAGGCGGACCTGCGCGAGCTGCGTGCCGACGAACGTCAGCATCGTCATCACGCCTTCCTGGGTCTGCCGGCTCCAGTCCTGCCCGAACCAGAAGTTGCCCTGGCTGGCGGTCACGAGGCGGTAGCCGGCCGCGCCGCCGGGCGAGATCGAGATCGCGCCCGCCCAGTGGAAGTCGGCGCCGATGATCTCGTCCGCCCCGGCCGCCTCGAGCAGCGACGTCAGTCCGTCCTGGAACGGCGTGAACGCCGCCCGGTACTCGACCGAGCTCCATTGCGGCAGCGCGAACACCACCTGGGCGCCC
The DNA here is from genome assembly GCA_021790715.1 of Chloroflexota bacterium. Classification (GTDB taxonomy): domain Bacteria; phylum Chloroflexota; class Limnocylindria; order Limnocylindrales; family CSP1-4; genus JAJYNJ01. The sequence goes on along the minus strand of JAJYGK010000084.1, from coordinate 10,663 downwards.
TGGCGCCGCGCCGCACCGATCGCCGTCCGCGCGTTCGCCGCGGTGAGCGGGGCCACCCCTGGGCTGGTCGACGTGGCTGCGACCGAACCCCCGATCGCGTCGAAGCCGACGAAGCCGAACCGGACGCCGCGGACGTCCAGGACCGCCGGTCGAAGCGCCTGCGAGAGCGTCGCGCCGCCGCCCACGGCCCGGACGCCGTTCGCGCGGAAGGCGTTCACCGTGTACGGGACGGCCGCGAGCCCAGGGTTCGTGTTGTGGTCGGCCGCGATCGTCGCGACGTCGAACCCCGCCTGTCCCATGAGGGGCGCGACCCGCGGGTCGATCGTGAAGTCGGTGCCGCTGTCGTGCTGGGTGAAGCTCGGGGTCATCGAGCACTCGAAGTCGCTCACGGCGATGTCCGCGTTCCGGATCAGGTCCCGGACGGCCCCCGCGTGGTCGGTCCGCACCGCGTCGACGACCCACCACCCGAACTCGGGGTCCCAGTGCCGACCGGTGTAGCGGGCCGTGCCCGCCTGGAGCAGCCAGTCCCAGCCCTTCCCGAGCACGTTGGTCTGGTAGCTCACGCCGCGATCCGGACAGTTGACGCCCGTCGTCAGCACGACGCGGACGTCGGCAGGGTCGTAGGCCATCCACGACGGTGCCCAGCCGGCGGGGGACGGGATCGTCAGCGGGTACGGGACTGCCCGTGCCGGCGTCTCGCCGAACAGGTCGGCCGACCCGATCGGCACCACGCGGAGCGCGGGCGTGACCAGGCCGGGCGGCAGCAGCGCGAGCGTCGTCGATGATGCCGGCAGCCGCGCCGGGATCCGGTCGGCCGGCACGCACGACGCGGAAGGCGAGGTGACGCCGAGCGCCGCGGAGACGCCGCGATCCGCGCCGCAGGGGACCAGCAGCATCCCCGACGCGAGCGCGGCCGCGAGGTCCGCGGGCGTCACGGAATCGACGCGGTAGTTCGCGAAGCCGGTCACGACGGCGAGCGGCACGGAGCCGGCCGGCGACCCGGACGCGCCGGCGATCCCGGACGGGCCCGGCGATCCCGATCCGCCCGGCAGGCTCGACGCACCCGCCGGCCCGCTCGACGACGCACCGGGGCCGCCCGATGCGGGCCCCATGGTGGCGGCGGCGGACGCCTCGCCGACGGACGCCGGCGAGGTCACCGCGGGTCGCCCGGACGAGCCGGCCCGGGAGGGTCCCGGCGATCCGGTGGCCGACGAGGCGCAGGCGGAGACGGCCAGCGCGATGGCCAGCGGCAGCGCGAGGCGTCCCGCGCGCCGGGAGGGCATTCAGCCCTCGAACCGCCGGAAGACGGCGACCGCGTTCTGCCCGCCGAAGCCGAACCCGTTGGCGATCGCCGTGTCGACGCGCGCCTCGCGCCGAGTCAGCGGCGTGTAGTCGAGGTCGCATTCCGGGTCGGGGTCGTGCAGGTTCGCGGTGGGCGGGATCACGCCCTCCTGGATCGACGAGACCGCCACGATCGCGTTCGCGATCCCCGCCGCCCCCAGCAGGTGCCCGATCATCGACTTGGGGGAGGTGATCGCGGTCCGGTGGGCGTGCTCGCCGAAGGCCGTCTTGATGGCCCGCGTCTCCGTCACGTCGTTGAGCGGCGTCGAGGTGCCGTGCGCGACGATCAGGTCCACCTCATCGGGTGCGACCCCGGCGTTCCGCAGGGCCAGCGTCATGGCCCGCGCCGCGCCGCGCCCGGTGGGCTCCGGCGCGCTGACGTGGAACGCATCCGCGGTCAGCGCGGTGCCGATGACCTCGGCCCGGATCCGCGCGCCGCGCTCCATCGCGTGCGCCGCCGACTCGAGGATCACGACGCCCGCGCCCTCGCCGAACAGGAAGCCGTCGCGCGTCCGGTCGAACGGCCGCGAGGCGTGCTCGGGGTCGTCGTTCCGCTTGGAGAGCGCGCCCATGTTGCCGAGCGCCGCGAACGCGATCGGGAGCAGCGGCGCCTCCGTGCCGCCGGTGACGACCACGTCGCAGTCGCCGTCCTGGATCATGCGGAGCGCGTCGTGGAACGCGATGACGGAGCTGGCGCAGGCCGCGACCTGCGTCACGACGGGACCCGTGAGCCCGTACTTCATGGAGACCATGCACGCCGCCATCGAGCCCGAGAGCGCCGGGATGGCGAACGGGCTGACCTGCCCGGGCCCCTTCTGCTCGAGGGCATGGGTGCCGTCGACCAGTTGCTCGAGCCCGCCGCCACCGGTGTTGATCGCGACGCCGACGCGGTCGCGCTGTTCCGGCGTCCAGGTGGCGAAGTCCAGCCCTGCGTCCCGCACGGCCTCCTGGGCGGCCGCCATCGCGAAGTGGATGAAGCGGCTCATCCGGCGTGCCATCTTGCGGTCCATCGCCACGGTCGGGTCGAAGTCCTTGACCTCCGCGGCGATGCGGACGTCGAAGCCGGTCGCGTCGAAGGACGTGATCGGGCCGCCGCCGTTGACGCCGGCGAGCAGGTTCCGCCAGTAGGTCGGGTAGTCGTTGCCGATGGGCGTGACGGCGCCCATCCCCGTGACGACGGCGCGGCGCGCGGGATCAGGGCTCGGGGGCATCGGTCCTCCTCGGATCGGTCGGTCGGGACGCCTCGATTGTAGTCGCGCGAATCCGGCGGTCGGCGGCCTTCGCCTGCGGCATCCAGCGCCACGCGCGGGGCAGCGCGTGCCCCCAGAGGGCGAACGTGCCGCGCAGCCAGTCGGCGACGACCTCGCGCCCGGGACCCCACGGGATCGAGTACTCGTCGCGAAGGCGTGGCGGGAGCAGCTGGACGGCCGGCCACATCAGCCAGTCGTAGAGGGCCGGCGGCAGCGGTCCCACCGGTGGGTGGAGGATCGTCGGGACCAGCGACCGCGCGGTGGGCGTGACCCGGATCGGCCCGCCGGGGGCCAGCATCGAGCGCCAGTAGGCGTCGAACGCGTCGATGTCGGCCGGGAGCAGGTCGTCGGGGATCCCGAAGGCGCGTCCGATCGGGAGTGTCTCCCGGTAGAAGCGGCCGCGCCGCCCGGGCGACAGGGGTTCGTACCACGCGTCGTAGGCGGTCATGGTCGACTCGACCAGGGTTGCGTGAACCCACAGGGAGAGCGCCGCGTCGCGGGCGCGGTACGCGTCCTGGCCGGTCACCTCGCGCGCCATCGCATCCTGCACGGCGCCCTGCACCGCGACGTGGAGCCGGTTGAGCCGCCCGACCTCGCCCAGCGCCGCGCTCCGCGTCCCGTAGACGATCCGCAGGTAGCTCGTCAGCGTGCCGTGCAGTCGCCCCCACGGATCGCTCCGGAAGAGGCTGTGCTGGTCCACCCCCTCGGCCACCAGTGGATGGGCGAGCTGCAGCAGCAGCGCGCGCGGCCCCGCGCCGAGCAGCAGGAACGCCTCGCGGTTGAGCCGCCACGCCTCGCTCTCCGGGCCGTACAGGCCGCGGGCTTCATCGTGGATCGTCATGCGGACATCATCGTCGCGCGAGCCCGTCGCCCCGCTGCTCGCACCGCCCTGGGCGGGCGGCCCTCGGACAGGCCCCCCTCACTCTTCGTAGCGCTTGAAGATCACCGCGCCATTGTGCCCGCCGAGCCCGACGTTGGCCGACATCACGTAGCGCAGTTCGCGCGGCCGGGCGACCGGCGAGATGTCGAGCTGGATCTGCGGGTCCGGATCCCGGTAGTTGATCGTGGGGGGCACGACCTGGTGGTAGACGCTGAGGACCGTCGCGAGCCCCTCGAACGACCCCGCTGCGCCCATCATGTGCCCGGTCATCGACTTGGTCGCGCTGATCGCGATCTCGCCGGCCCGATCGCCGAAGATCCGGTGGATGGCCACCGCCTCCGCGAGGTCGCCCACGACGGTCGACGTCCCGTGCGGGTTGATCATGTCGATCTCGTCGGCCGGCACCCCGCGGCGATCGAGCGCGATCTGCATCGCCCGGGCCACGCCGTCGCCGCCCTCGATCGGCTGGATGAGGTCCCACGCGTCGTTCGTCGAGCCGTAGCCCACGACCTCGGCGTAGATCCGCGCGCCGCGCGCCTTCGCCAGCTCCATGTCCTCGAGCACCAGGGCCGCCGCACCCTCGCCGAGGATGAATCCGTTGCGGGTCAGGTCGAACGGACGCGAGACCGTCTGGACCGGCTCGCCGGGCCGCGGCGTCCCGATCCCGCGCATGCTGCCGAACCCGACCCAGACCATCTCGTAGATCGGCGATTCCGTGGACCCGGCGATGATCGCCGTGCAGTCGCCCCGGCGGATGGCCTCAGCCGCCTCGCCGATCGAATGGGTCCCGGTCGAGCACGCCGTCACGACCGCCATGTTGTGGCCGCGGATGCCGGTCTCGATCGCGATCTGGCCGGACGCCGTGTCGACGAGCATGTTCGCGATGAAGAACGGGCTGACGAGCCGGGCGCCCTTCGTGTCCCAGATCTGCTTGTTGTCCATCATGAGCTTGGGCTCGCCGGCGCCCGACGCGAAGATGATCCCGAGGTCGTCGCGGTTCTGCTCGGTGACCTGGATCCCGGAATCGGCGAGCGCCTGCTTGGCCGCCGCCACGCCGAACTGCACGTTCAGGCCGGTCCGCCGGGCCGCCTTGAAGTCCATCCACTCGCGCGCGTCGAAGCCCTTGACCTCGCCCGCCACGTTCGACTCGTACCCCGATGCGTCGAAGCGGGTGATCGGCGCGAGCCCGCTGCAGCCCGCCACCAGGTTGCTCCAGACGGTGTCGACGTCGTTGCCGATCGGGCTGACGGTCCCCAGCCCGGTCACGACGATGCGGCGGTTGTAGTCAGGTCGACGCATGGTGCGCGCTTCTCCTCGAGGTGCGGTGGGGGATCGGCCAGGGGGCGGTCATCTGTTCGCTGGGATCCCGGGGGCGGGCCGGCCTTCGCCGGCGGATCGGGCTCCGTCGGCCGCCTCGGCCGACCCGGGCGGCGTGGCCGTGGAGTCGCCGGCGAGGGCGGGCGGGACGGCGAGGCGACCGGGGGCATCGGCCTCGTCGAGGGCGACGGCGTTCGCGTCGGGCGCGATGCGCCGGATCAGGCCCGTCAGCACGCGCCCGGGCCCGACCTCGACGAACGTCGTGACGCCGGCCGCCGTCATGGCCCGCACGGCGGCGATCCAGTCGACCCCGGTGGTCAGGTGCTCGACGAGCTCCGCGCGGCACGCGTCGCCGGTGGTGAGCGGACGCGCGTCGGCGTTCGCCAGCAGCGGCACGACCGGATCCCGGAACGGGACGTCGGCCAGCACGCGATGCATCCCATCGGCGGCCGTGGCCATCAGCGGCGAGTGCGCAGCGACGCTGACCGGCAGCACCACGGCCCGTCGCGCGCCGACAGCCTTCGCGGCGGCGACGGCGGCGTCGATCGCGGCGCGTTCCCCGCTCACGACGACCTGCCCGGGCGAGTTGCGGTTCGCGATCGTGAAGTCCCCGGCGGCCCGCCCGACGGCCTCGAGCTCGGGCAGGCGTGCATCGTCGAGCCCGATGATCGCGGCCATCGCGCCCTCCCGTCCGGCGCCGGAGGCCTGCATCAGGCGGCCGCGTTCCCGGACCAGGCGCACACCGTCCGCCAGCGAGAGGACGCCCGCGGCGACCATGGCCGTGTACTGCCCCATCGAGTGGCCGGCCATGAAGGCGGGCTCGGGGAGCGGACGACCGTCGCCGACGAGCCGCTCCTCCAGGCCGCGGAGGTACGCGATCGACGTCGCGACGAGGGTCGGCTGTGCGTTCGCGGTCAGGTCGAGCTCCGCGGCGTCGCCGGACCATGCCAGCGCCGAGATCTGCTCGCCGAGGGCCGCGTCGGCCTCCGCGAAGACGCTTTCCGCGGCTGCCGATTCCGCCGCGAGCGCCTGGCCCATGCCGACGTACTGCGATCCCTGGCCGGGAAAGACGAACGCGAGCCTGCCCATGCTCCTCCCTCTGGCGCACGCGGCCCTCCGAGCAGGGACGCGATGGGCGACGACGTGCGGTGCCACGGTACCAGCCGGCGAGGGGCCCCGTGGCGATTCCTGTGCGCACCTGCACGCATCGGGCTTCGTGGGTATCCTCCGGCGGATGGAACGGATGACGGGCGACATGCCCGCGGGTGGCGCTCGCCCCGCCCCTCCGGACGTGCGGGGGAATGGCCCGGATCACCTCATGAGCCGGGTCGTGGAGGCGGCGGGCGCCGAGCTCCAGAACCCACGGCAGCTGTCGGACCGCATCGCGATGGGTCGCGCGCTCTGGCGCGAGCTGGTCATGGGATTCGCCGCGCAGCTGGCCGAGCTGGGCCTGGGATTCACCCAGCTGGCCGCCATGTACGCGGTCGGCGGCACGGTCACGCTCACCGTGGGAGAGCTGTCGCGCTACCTGGGCCGGTCGGCATCGGCGACCAGCCGCATCGTGAGCGGGCTCGAGCGGCAGGGGCTGCTGGTCCGGCACGAGGAGCAGGCGGACCGGCGCGAGCGCACGCTCGCGCTGACCGAGGCGGGCGCGGCGCTGCTCGGCCAGGTGGATCGGGCCCGCGCCGAGCAGTTCCTCGCCGTCGTGCGGCCGCTTCCGCCGGCCGAGCGCGCGCTGGTCGCGATGGGCGTGGCCGCGCTCGCGGATCGGGCCATCACGCGGCGCGGCAAGCTCATCAAGGCCGGGCCGGGGGAGTAGCCGGAATCCGGGGGATCCGGCCCGGGGCAACCGGTCTGGCGGGCGTGGGAAACCGCGCGACCGGCGTCGGGCAACGCGGAACGCGTCCGGAACGGTGCGCCGAGCACACTTCCCGCCATTCACAGGGAGGGCGTGACGATGATCCTCGTGGTCGGCGCAACCGGGATGGTCGGGGGCGAGATCTGCCGCCGGCTCGTTGCCCGGCATGATTCGGTGCGGGCGCTCGTACGGCCCGGCACGGACCCGGCGAAGGTCGGCGCCCTCCGTGCCCTGGGGATCGAGATCGCGACGGGCGACCTGCGCGACGGCCCGTCCCTGGACGCCGCGTGCCGCGACGTCGACACGGTGATCACCACGGTCTCGTCCATGCCGTTCTCCTACGCGCCAGGCGAGAACGACATCCAGACCGTCGACCTCGACGGGACGCGCCGGCTGATCGGCGCGGCGACGGACGCCGGGGTCTCCCACTTCATCCACACCTCGTTCTCCGCGAACCTCGACGAGGACTTCCCGCTGCGGAACGCGAAGCGGGCGGTGGAGGAGACGCTCCGGAGCGGCATGCTCCGGTACACGATCCTCCGTCCGAGCTGCTTCATGGAGGTGTGGCTGAGTCCGGCGGTCGGCTTCGACTATCCGAATGCGAGGGCGACGATCTACGGCGCCGGCGACCGTCCGGTCAGCTACATCGCGACGGGCGACGTGGCGGAGTTCGCCGTTCGTGCCACGACGACGCCGTCGACCTGGAACGCGACGCTCGAGCTCGGCGGTCCCGAGCCGCTCTCGCAGCTCGATGCGGTCCACATCTTCGAGCGCGTCTCGGGCCGCGGCTTCGAGGTCACGCACGTGCCGGAGGACGCGCTGCGGGCACAGGCCGACGCGGCCACGGATCCGATGCAGCGCTCGTTCGCGACACTCATGCACTGCGTCGCGCGCGGCGACGCGATCGACATGGCCGGGGTCCTGTCCGCGGTGCCCGTGCGGCTGACCTCGGTGAGCGAGTACGCCGAGAGGTCGCTCGGCGTCGCGCCGGTCCACGTCGGCTGACGAAGCCGGCCCACGTCGGCCGACGCGCCCGGCGTGTCTCCGCCCGGTCACGGGGTCGCCTGCGGGGGGTGGGCGACCCCGGCCCGGGTGCCGCTCGTCAGGTCTCGAGGCTGCCCCAGTCAACGGCGCGCGTCAGCGTCACCCGGATGATCGGGCGCCGCTCCAGCGCCTGCCGGTCGTACTGGGGATATCGAGCGCGCAGTGCCGCCACGGCCTCCGCGTGCTCGGCGACGGCAGCTGGGTTCACGTCGGGTGCGCCGAGCGCGCCGGCCGGAGCGTGCGCGCCGAGCCCGCGGCCCTCTCCGGGATCGCCGGGCCCGGCGTTCCCCATGCCGGCCGCGCCCTCGCCCGGCTCCAGCAGCGTCGCCTGTCCCTCGAGCCGCAGCCATGCGAGCCGCGACCAGTCCTCGTCCCAGCGGTCGACGAGGATGCCGACCGTCGGGCGCGCGAGGATGTCGCGCACCCGGGCGAGGCTCCGGGGATCGGCCGAGCGTTTCGGCTTCTCGTCGAGCGGCGTCCAGAGGGCGTCGGCCGGTGGCGGCGCGACCGCGAAGCAGATCGGCACCGGCCGCAGCTCGCCGGCACTGCCGGCCGTGACGAGCACCGCACGCCGCGCCTCGGAGAGGAACGAGCGATGCGCGCCGGTCAGGACGCGGCCGGGGAGACCCATTGCTCCATTGTCGCCCGCGTCCCGGAACGCCGATCGGGAAGGCGGGTTGTCGTGCGCACTCGCGAGCCCTTCGGTGCGTCGGTCGGCGGTGCGCCGATCGCCGACGGGACGGGGGCAGCCGGCGGTGACGGCACGGGTCCTCCCGCCGAGTCGTCGTGACCGGCGATGGCGCGGCGGGAACGGCCGCCCTGCGGCAGGCGCGCGTGCGGGGACCCCGCGCGCATGCGCAGGGGACACGTGCGCCCCGGGTCGATCGCCGGCCTCGAACGTGGAACGGCGAGACCGGCCGGACCTCAGCTCGGCGACCGGGACCGTGGATCGCGACTGCCCGAGCCGCGAATCCGCGAGCGCGACACCGGGCGGGAGTCAGCGCCGGGCAGGGATCGCGGGCACATCGGCCGCCCTCGGCCGCGTGTCGGTCTCGTCGGCCGCGTGCCGGTTTCGTCAGCCGCGTGCCGGGCTCGTGGCGGTGCCCGTGGCGGTGCCCGTGGCCGTCCGTGCGCCGGGATCCGTCACCGCGCCGCGGCTCGCCGAGGAGACGAGCGCCGCGTACTTCGCGAAGACGCCGCCGGTGTAGCGCGGGGCGGGCGGCGACCATCCGGCGCGACGCCGTTCGAGCTCGTCGGCCGGGACGTCCAGGTCGAGGGCGTGCCGGTCGACGTCGATCACGATCGGGTCGCCGTCGCGGACGAGCGCGATCGGCCCGCCCAGCGCCGCCTCGGGTGCCACGTGGCCGACCATCAGCCCGTGGGTGGCGCCGCTGAATCGGCCGTCGGTGAGGAGCGCGATCGAGTCGCCCAGGCCCTCGCCGACCAGCGCCGCGGTGACGTGGAGCATCTCGCGCATGCCGGGGCCGCCTGCCGGGCCCTCGTAGCGGATCACGACGCAGTCGCCCGGCCCGATCTCGTGCGCCTTCACGGCGGCCCAGCACGCGTCCTCCGAGTCGTAGACGCGCGCCGGACCGCGGAACTGGCGCCGCTCGTGCCCGGCCAGCTTGATGACGCTCCCCTCGGGGGACAGCGTGCCGTGGAGGATCGTCAGGCCGCCGCGATCCTTCAGTGGACGCTCGATCGGGCGCACGACCTCCTGCCCCGGCGTTTCGCGGACGCCCGCGGCGATCTCCGCGATCGTGCGGCCGTCGACCGTGCGCGCGTCGCCGTGCAGGAGGCCGCGCTTCAGCAGCTCGCGCATGACGAGCGCGACGCCGCCTGCCCGGTGGATGTCGAGCGCGACGAACCGGCCACCCGGGACGAGATCGGCCAGGACGGGGGTGCGGTCGGCGATCTCGCCGAACTCGTCGATCGAGAGCGGAATGCCGAACTCGTGGGCGATCGCGAGGAGGTGCAGGACGCCGTTGGTGGAGCCGCCCGTGGCCGCGACCGAGGCGACGGCGTTCTCCAGCGCCCGACGGGTGACGATCGAGCTCGGCCGGATGTCGTCGCGCACGAGCCCGACGGCCAGCTCGCCGGTCTTCCGCGCCGCCTCGAGCTTCTCGGGGAAGGGGGCCGGGATCCCGTTCAGGCCGGCCGGCGAGATGCCGAGGAACTCGAGCGCCGTACTCATGGTGTTGGCCGTGAACTGCCCGCCGCAGGCGCCGGCGCCGGGGCAGGCCACGTTCTCCAGCTCCCACAGGTCCCGGCTGCTCATCGTGCCGGCCTCGTACGCGCCGACCGCCTCGAAGACGGACTGCACCGTGACGTCGCGACCGCGGAAGCTGCCCGGGAGAATCGTGCCGTTGTAGAGGACGACGCTCGGGATGTCGAGGCGACCGACCGCCATGACCGCGCCCGGGATCGTCTTGTCGCACCCGACCAGGCAGACGAGGCCGTCGAAGAGGTGGCCGCGGGCGACCAGCTCGATCGAGTCGGCGATGACCTCGCGGCTGACGAGGCTCGCCTTCATCCCCTCGGTGCCCATCGAGACGCCGTCGCTGACCGCGATCGTGTCGAACTCCATGGGCGTGCCGCCGGCCGCGCGGATGCCGGCCTTGACCTGCTCGGCCAGCTCCCGCTGGTTCCAGTTGCAGGGCATGGTCTCGATCCACGTCGTCGCGACGCCGATCAGGGGCCGCGCAAGGTCCTCGTCCGTGAAGCCGATCGCCTTGAGCATGGCGCGCGCCGGTGCGCGATCGGGGCCGTCGGTCAGGGCCGCGGAGTGGCGTTTCGCGGGATCGGTGGGCCGGTCGTAGGGAAGCGGCGGCTGGGCAGCCGCTCCCTCGCGCGCGGTGGCCGCTCCCTCGCGCGGCTGGTCGGGCTCCCTGGTCGGACGCGGTTGACTGGGCACGGTTCGCTCCTCGGCTGGGTTCCGCCATTCTATGGTGGTTCACCGTCGCGCCTGAATCG
>JAJYGK010000035.1 GCA_021790715.1 Chloroflexota bacterium | reverse complement strand
CCGGCACCGACAGCGCCGTCCGCGGACCGGGCCGGCCCGCTCGTCCCGGGCGCGGCCGTCGCCTACCGGACGGACGGCGAGCGGTACGGGGCGTCGGACTGGCCGGTCCTGCGCAGCCTGCGGTCCGGCGAAGCGGTGGCCGACGAGGAGATCGCGCTGCGGCGCGCGGACGGCACGTCGGCGATCATCATGCAGACGAGCGCACCGGTGCGCGACCGTGCCGGGCAGGTCCTCGGGGCGGTCGTCGTCACGCTCGACGTCACCGAGCGCCGCGCGGCCGAGCAGCTGCGCGACGCGTTCCTCGGCGTGCTGTCGCACGAGCTGCGCACCCCCGTCACGACGATCTACGGCGGCGCCAAGATGCTCCAGACCCGCGGCGAGCGTCTCTCCCCCGAGGTCCGCGACGAGATCCTCGCCGACGTCGCCGACGAGTCGGAGCGGCTCGGCAGGCTCGTCGAGGACCTGCTCGTGCTGGCGCGCGCCGAGCGCGGCGTCGACCTCACGGCGCGCGGGGCGGCCCTCGTGCAGCACCGGCTGCGCGCGGTGATCGCCGCCCTCGCGGCGGAATGGCCGGACCGCCGCTTCACGGCCGAGATCCCCGAGCACGTCCCGCCGGTCACCGGCGACGAGGGGTACCTGGAGCAGGTGCTCCGCAACCTGCTGGGCAACGCGGCGAAGTACGGGCGCCACGAGGTGCTGGCGCGCATCGAGACCCTCGAGCGCGAGGTGCGTGTCATCGTCCTGGACGACGGCCCGGGGATCGACCCGGCCGAGCTGGAGCACATCTTCGACCTGTTCGCGCGGGCGCACGCGACGAACACCCTGCCGGGAGCCGGGATCGGGCTCTTCGTGGCCCGCCGCCTGGTCGAGGCGATGGGCGGCCGGCTCTGGGCCGCCAATCGTCCCGAGGGCGGCGCCCGGTTCACGTTCGTGCTGCCCCAGTTCGCCGAAGGTTGACCCTGGCCGGTGCCTCCGCTATGCTCGCCCGGCCCCTCGCGCGGCTCGTCTGTGCCGCGCGCACGCCTGTCTCCGCTGGCATCGGAGGGTGTGTCGAGGCGAAGTCCCGGCCAGGGGAGGTGAATCCGGATTGGCTGAAGTCCGCGTCGGGGAGAACGAGACCTTCGAGAGCGCGCTCCGCCGCTTCAACAAGAAGATCCAGCAGAGCGGGATCCTCGCAGAGGCTCGACGCCGCGAGCACTACGAGAAGCCGAGCGTCAAGCGGAAGCGGAAGGAAGCGAAGCGCAAGAAGGCCGCCCGCCAGGGCTAGGTCGTCCGGGGCCGCCGCCGGACCGTCGCCCGACGGTTGGCGCGCGGCCCGCTGACTCCGGGACGGCCGGGCTGGATCGCCCGGCCACACCGGCGGAGCGCCATCGGTGACACTCGCAGAACGACTCCAGGCCGACATGACCGAGGCGATGCGCGAGCGAGACGAGGTCCGCCGTGACGCGCTGCGCATGGCCGTCGCCGCGCTGCACCGGGCCGAGAAGGACGCCCGGCACCCGCTCGACGACGACGAGCAGATCGGCGTGCTCACGCGCGAGATTCGCACGCGCCGCGAATCGCTCGAGGCGTTCGTGGCCGGCGGTCGCCCGGACCTCGCGGCGGCCGAGCAGCGCAAGCTCGACGTGCTCACGCCGTACATGCCGGCCCAGCTCGACGACGCCCAGCTCGACGCGCTCGTGCGCGCTGCGGTCGACGAGACCGGGGCGACGTCGCCCCGGGACACCGGCCGGGTCATGAAGGTCCTGGCGCCCCGCGTGCGCGGACGCGCGGACGGGAAACAGGTCCACGTGCTCGTCACCCGCGAGATCACGCGCCGGCAGGCCGGCGGCGGCTGATGCTCGCGACGCAGTCGCGTGCGCCGCTCCCCGCCTTCACGCGCCGCGACGGGATCCGGCTGGCGATCAGCGCGACGCTCCTGATCGCCGCCCTGACCGCGATCCTCTCGATCGACATCATCCCCGCCGCGTACCACGTCTCGGCGGGGGACATCGCACCCGCGACGATCATGGCCCCGCGCGCCATCGACTTCGTGAGCGCGATCCTGACCAAGCAGGCGCAGGACGCGGCCGTGCAGGCCGTGCCGCCGCAGTACGACTACACGCCGCAGAACGCCGACCTGGTGGCCGCCAGGCAGGCGGCCGAGTTCGACCACCTGGTAGCGCCGGTCGATGCCGCGTTCGGCGCCGTGCTCTCGGACGCGGCACGCCGCGCGGCGCTCGCGGGGGCCATCCCCGGCCTCTCGTCGACGGCCATCTCGACGCTCGAGGGGCTGGATGCCGCCGCCTGGACGAAGCTGCGTGCGGAGATGCGCCAGGTGCTGGTCACCACCGAGCAGGGCGAGGTGCGCGACTCGGAGCTGATCGCGGCACGCCAGGCCCTGCCCGAGGCGCTTCCACCGGACGTCCCGGCCGACCAGCGCGCGCTCGCCGGGGAGATCATCGAGCCGCTCCTCCTCGCCAACTCGTCGTACGACGCCGCCGCGACGCAGGCCGCGCAGCAGGCGGCACTGAAGAAGACGGCTCCGGTCGTCGTCACCATCAAGCAGGACGAGGTCATCGTCGACCAGGGGCACACGATCTCGCCCACGGACATGGAGAAGATCCAGGCCCTCGGGCTCGAGAACCCGCACCTCGATCCCGCCAAGCTCGCCGGCTGGCTGCTGCTCGCCGCGCTGGTCGTGGGGCTCCTGCTCGGCTGGGTGTGGCGCTACCGGCCCGAGTTCTGGCACCGCAACAACGCGCTGGTGCTCGTCGGCCTCCTGCTGGCGGTCGCCGTGCTCGCCCTGAAGCTGACCGCCGGGCGCTCCGTCATGCCGTTCTTCATCCCGGTGGCCACGGTCGGGCTCCTGCTGACGATCCTGCTCGACAGCGGCGCGGCCATCGTCGTGCTCGCCACGCTCGCCGTGCTGGCGGGAGCCGTGTCGGGGACGGTCGAGCTGTCCGCGTACGTCTTCCTCGGCGGCCTGGCCGGGATCGTCGCGATGTACCGCGGCGACCGGTTCCACCACTTCGCGCAGGCGGCGGTCGCGATGGTCGTCGTGAACGGCGCCGTGGTCGCGATCTTCACGCTGCTGGGTGAGCGCGACATCACCGGCCTGCTGCAGCTGTGGGGCGCCTCGCTCGCGTCGGGCGCGGGATCCGCGATCGTGGCCCTCGGCTCGTTCGCGGTCCTGGGCAACGTCTTCGGCATCACCACGAGCTTCCAGCTGCTGGAGCTGGCGAACCCGACCCAGCCGCTCCTGCGGCGGCTGCTCCTCGAGACCCCGGGGACGTACCACCACTCGCTGATGGTCGGCAACCTGGCCGAGCGCGCCGCCGAGGCGATCGGCGCGGACCCGCTCCTCGCCAGGGTCACGGCCTTCTACCACGACATCGGGAAGCTCGCGAACCCGACCGCGTTCATCGAGAACCAGGCCGGCATCGGCAACGTGCACGATCTCCTGACGCCGGAGGAATCCGCCGCCGTCCTCAAGGCGCACGTCGCGAGCGGGATCGACCTGGCGTACCAGTACGGGTTGCCCAAGGCGATCATCGCGTTCATCCCGCAGCACCACGGGACCGCGCTGATGAGCTACTTCTACGCGAAGGCGCAGGAGCAGGCGGTCGCGGCCGCCGGTGCCGTCCCGGGCTCGCCGGAGGCGGAGGCGATCGCGGCGTCCGTGGACCAGGCCCGCTTCCGCCACGCGGGACCCAAGCCGCAGAGCCGCGAGGCCGCCATCCTCATGCTGGCCGACGGCGTCGAGGCCTCCGTGCGCTCCCTCACGGGCCACGACGAGGCGTCGATCCGGGCGATGGTCAACCGGATCATCCGCGAGCGGCTGGAGGACGGGCAGTTCGACGAGTGCGACGTGACGCTCCGCGACCTCGAGCGGATCCGGGAGGCCTTCGTGGCGCAGCTCCTCGGCATGTACCACCAGCGCATCGAGTACCCGCAGAACAAGGTCGTCGAGCTCGAATCGCGGCGGATCGCGGGCGCGGGCCGCTCGTGATCGGCACCGGGCTCACGGTCCGGTATCTCCGGCCCTGGCGCATCGAGCTGACCGTCCGGCCCGGCGTGCCGCGTCTCCGATCTCTCGCCCAGGTCGCGCGCCTGGTCGACGCGGCTCTCCGGGTCGCCGGCGCGCCGGCGCCGGCATCGATCGGCGTGATCCTGTCCGACGATGGCGAGCTGAGCGCCCTCAACCGGCAGGCGATGGGGAAGGAGGGCCCGACGGACGTCCTCTCGTTCCCGCTGCTGCCGCCCGACGCGTTCCCGCCGCACCCCGGCCGGAGCCCCGGCCCGCGAGCCGCGCCTCCGGCGTTCGTGCTCCCGCCCGGCACGCGGCCGCACCTCGGCGACATCGTCGTCTCCGTCGAGCGCGCCATCGACCAGGCCGAGCAGGGCCGCGGCGGCCAGACCGGGTCGGTTGCCTGGAACCCGGCGGACGAGCTGGCCCTGCTGGTCGTGCACGGCGTGCTGCACGTGTGCGGGTGGGACCACGCCGAGCCGGAGGAGGAGGCCGCGATGCGGCGGATCGAGATGGAGATCCTGGCCGATCCCGGCTGGCTGCGCGGCCGCTGATCCGCGGTGCCGTGCGCGAGCGGTGCCTGATACCATCCACGGCGGCCCGCCGGCATCGGCTCGGGCCGTTTCGGCGTCGGTCGCGCCTCCGGCGGACGGAGGTGGCGGGCGCGCCGCGGTCGCTCCGGACGTCGCGCATGCCGCCGCGGCCACGCGGCCCCGGCAGGATCGGACAGGGGAACGGGTGAAGCTGGTCGTGGGCCTGGGAAACCCCGGGCCGAAGTACGCAGAGACGCGCCACAACGTCGGCTGGATGGTGATCGACCGGCTTGCGGATCGGGCCCGGATCGCCGGGCGCGGCCGGGAGCGCGACGCCGGCGTCTCCGTTCGCGGGCGGCTCGGCGAGCTCGACGTCATGCTCCTGAAACCGCTCACGTTCATGAACGATTCCGGGATCGCCGTCCAGAAGGCGATGGCGCGCGAGCGCGTCGCGATCGGCGACGTGCTCGTGGTGGTCGACGACTTCGCGCTCCCGTTCGGACGGATGCGGATCCGGCCCGACGGGACGCACGGCGGGCACAACGGGCTGCG
>JAJYGK010000167.1 GCA_021790715.1 Chloroflexota bacterium | reverse complement strand
TCGCCCTCGCGCCCGGGGCCGCGCGCCCGAGCCCGGGCTCCTGCCCCGGCTCGCCCCGCCGGTTATCCGCGCGCAGCCTCGAGCCGGTCGAGCAGGTAGCGCCGGATCCCCTCGACGGGCACCCGCACCTGCTCCATCGTGTCCCGGTCGCGCACGGTCACCGCGCGGTCCTCGAGCGAGTCCACGTCGACCGTGACGCAGTACGGCGTGCCGATCTCGTCCTGGCGGCGGTAGAGCTTCCCGATCGACGCGGTGTCGTCGTAGACGGCCATCATGTCGCGCTTCAGGTCGTCGCGGATGCGGTGGCACAGCTCGACGATCTCGGGGCGCTTCTTGAGCAGCGGCAGCACCGCCACCTTGTACGGCGCGAGGTCGGGGTGGAAGCCCAGCACGACGCGCGTCTCGCCGCGCACCTCCTCCTCCCGGTACGCGTCGATGAGGAACGTGAAGGCGGCGCGGTCGGCGCCGGCGGAGGTCTCGACGATCCACGGCACGTAGTGCTCGTTCGCGGCCTGGTCGAAGTACTCCAGGTTCTCGCCGGTCGCCTCCTGGTGGCGGCCCAGGTCCCAGTCGCCGCGGTTGTGGATCCCCTCCAGCTCCTTCCAGCCGAACGGGAAGCGGTACTCCACGTCCACGGCCTTCTTCGCGTAGTGCGCCAGCTCGTCCGGCGCGTGCTCGCGGAAGCGCAGCCGCGCGGGGGTGACGCCGTACCGCTCGTACCACGCGCGCCGGCGCGGCATCCACTCCTCGAACTGACGCGCCGCGTCGTCGGGCCGGACGAAGAACTGCATCTCCATCTGCTCGAACTCGCGCATCCGGAAGACGAAGTTGCCCGGGCTGATCTCGTTGCGGAACGCCTTGCCGATCTGCGCGATCCCGAACGGCACCTTCTTGCGGCTCGTCTCCCGGACGTTCCGGAAGTTCACGTAGATGCCCTGCGCCGTCTCGGGCCGCAGGTACACCTGCGCGGCCTCGTCCTCCACGGGCCCCATGTACGTCTTGAACATGAGGTTGAAGCGGCGCGGCGCGCTGAGCTTCCCCTGGTCGACCGGACAGCGCAGGCCGAGGCGATCCACGATGGTCGGGTCCCGCTGCTCCGTCTGGGTCAGCGTCTCCGCGCCCGGCAACTCGTCGAGGCGGTACCGTCGATGGCAGGTCTCGCACTCCACGAGGGGATCGCTGAACGAGGCAACGTGGCCGGACGTGACCCAGACCTGCGGCGCCATGAGGATGCCGGCGTCGAGGCCGACGATGTCGTCGCGGTCCTGCACCATCGCGCGCCACCACGCGCGCTTCACGTTGTTCTTGAGCTCGACGCCCAGGGGCCCGTAGTCCCACACGGCGTTGATGCCGCCGTAGATCTCCGAGCTCGGGAACACGAACCCGCGCCGCTTGGAGAGCGAGACGATCGTGTCGAGGGCGGCGACGGCGGGTCCGGGGTCGGACCCCTCGTCGGGTCGGGGCGGACGGTCGGCGGTCACGGCGTCAGGTGCTCCTGTCGATGCTGCAGGGCAGCGCCGGGCGTGCGGGCACTGCGCGGGCGAGAGGGCTCATTCTCGCATGCGGCGCCCCCGGAGGAGGGCATCGCCGCGCAGCGACGCGCCGCAGCGGCGTGCCCCACGCCCCTGCCGCGGGCACGGTCGCGAAGGGACGCCGGGTGCGATCCCGTGCGCGCCGCGAGCTCAGGACCGCGCCCAGCGCGGCCGCAGGTCGCGTTCCTCCGCGAGGTCCGCGTAGGTCACCCCGGCGGCGCGCTCCCACGCGTCGCGGTCGACCCGCACGCACCACCGGTGGCTGCCCGCGCAGAAGGTGATCTGCTCGTCGTCGCGGACCGCGTAATCCGCGTAGACCGGGAGCCCGAACAGCTGCGGCACCGGCGGGATCGTCCCCACGTCGCATGACGGGACGAGCTCGGCGAGCTCGCTCTCGGTCAGCAGGCGGACGTGGCCGGCGTTCATCGCGCGACGCGCGCGGCCGAGGTCGACCATGTCGGCGGCATCGACCACCAGGAGCGCCCGGCGCCCGTCATCCGCCAGCACGCCGACGGTCTTCGCGAACGCGCGCAGGTCGACGTGCTCGAGATGCGCCGTCTCGCGGGCCGTGTACGACACCGCGTGCTCGTGTACCTCGTGCTCGATCCCGTTGCCTTCGAGCCAGTCGAGGAGCCCGGCGTGTGGGGGCCGGGCAGGAACCTGGACGGACATCGCCGCCTCCCCCGCGTGCGCGGCGCCGCGACCGGCCGCCGGCACCCGTCCTGGTCCGGCCGGCGCCGCCCGGCGCGCGTGCCGCCCGCGCTGCGCCCGGCCGGTGTACCTCGCGACCGGCACCGTGTCGAGGGTCATCCGACCCGTCGGCCATCAGCGGCCGGCACGGATCTCGTCGAGGAACTCGAGCGACCTGGCCTCGCGCTCGAGGACGTGGCGCACGAACAGCCGCATCGCCTGCTCCGCCTCGGCCTCCGCCGCCGCGGGGAGACGGAGCCCGGCGATCGCGTCGAGCTCCATGTGCCGGTATGCCTTCAGGAGCCGCAGCCCGTCCCGGGAGAGCGCCGCACGCTCGGCGTCCGGCCCGGGATG
Organism: Chloroflexota bacterium; assembly: GCA_021790715.1. Classification (GTDB taxonomy): domain Bacteria; phylum Chloroflexota; class Limnocylindria; order Limnocylindrales; family CSP1-4; genus JAJYNJ01. Next base: position 20,758 of record JAJYGK010000167.1, on the reverse strand, counting down.
CGCGGCGCAGAGCAGCCCGCCCAGGGCCGGCACCCAGCGGAACTCCTCGTCCGCCTCCAGCCGCCGGTCGCACTCCACGCACCGGTCGACCTCCGGCCGCAGGCCCAGCTCGTCGGTCAGGCGGAACTCGAACCATCGCGCGACCCGGCCGGGGGGCAGGCCCGCGTCGAGGTACCCGTACGCCGCGCCCAGCAGGTCGTACAGGCGCGGCGCGGGCGCGCGCTCCTCGGTCGAGCGCTCCACCAGCTCGGAGAGGTACCACGCCGTCGCCGTCGACTCCAGCCGGTCCCGAAGCGAGAGCCAGGCATGGCGGACCGTCGCCTGCGTCACCACGTCGAACGTGCGTCCGTGGGCCAGCACGAGGTGGAGCTCGGCGAACGGCTCCAGGCTGCCACCGAGGCGGCTCTGCGGCCGCCGGATCCCCTTCGCGACCGCCTTCAGCTTGCCGTCGTGCGGCGTGAGCAGGGTGAGGACGCGATCGGCCTCGCCCAGATCGAAGCGCGACAGCACGATCGCGCTCGTCTTGTAGATGCGGGCGACCGGCATGGCGCAAGCCTAGCGCCTGTATCATCCGGTGCGTGCTGACACAGGCCGACCTGCAGGCCATGATCGCCGACACCGAGACGGAGATCCTGCGGGTCGTGGACGCCGCGGATACTCCGGCCACCCGCGAGCTGTACGACATGGTCCGCTACCACCTGGGTCTGGACGGACCCGGTGCGGTGAGCGGCAAGCGCCTGCGGCCGCTGCTCGGCCTGCTCGCGTACGCGTCGATCGCGGGCGACCATGCGCGCGCGCTGCCCGGCGCGGCCGCGGTCGAGCTCGGTCACAACTTCAGCCTCGTCCATGACGACATCGAGGACCGCGACGTGGAGCGCCGCCACCGCGCGGCGCTGTGGACGGTGTACGGCGTCGGTCAGGCGATCAACGCCGGCGACACGCTGTTCGTCCTCTCCCGGCTGGCCCTGCACCGGCTGACCGATCTCGGGTTCAGCGACACGAAGGTGCTGCGGCTGATGCGCCTCTACGACGACACCTGCCTGGCGCTGTGCGAGGGCCAGTTCATCGACCTGTGGGGGGCCGAGCACGGCGACCGCATGACGGTCGAGACGTACTTCGACATGATCGGGCGCAAGACGGCCGCCCTGATCGCGGCCTCCGTCGAGGCCGGCGCGATGCTGGCGACCGACGACCAGGCGGTGGTGGACGCCTACCGCCGGTTCGGATGGGCCCTGGGGCTCGCCTTCCAGCTCAACGACGACCTGCTGGGGATCTGGGGCGTCGAGCAGGAGACCGGCAAGGAGCCCTCCGACCTCTCGAAGGGCAAGCGGACACTCCCGGTGCTCTATGCGCTCGAGCACGCGACCGAGGCCGATCTCGACCGCCTCCGCGCGATCTACGAGACCGACACCCCCACGACCGACGAGGTCTCGGAGCTGCGGGCGATCCTGGAGCGGACGGGGGCGGCCGACTACACGCGACGGGAGGCCCGGCGCCTGCGCGACGAGGCGCTGGGGGCGCTCGATGCCGCCGGCGTGGTGCAGGGCGCGGCCCGGGACCGCCTGCGCGAGATCATCGTCTCCGCGATCTCCGCGTAGGAGACGCACCGCGCGCCCCCGGGACGGACCCGTCCCGCTCGGCACGCCGCACGGTGCCCCCGCCGCCTACCCGCCGGCCGCCTGCTCCTGCGCGGCCTCTGACGGCCGCCGCACCGCGAGGACCTTGCCCACCCGCCGGCCATCGGTCGATTCCACCGTCAGCGTCAGCCCGTCCACGTCGATGCTGTCGCCGACCCTGGGGATCCCGCCGATGCGGTGGTACACGAGGCCACCCACCGTGTCGTACTCCTCGCGGTCCTCGTCGGCCAGGTCCACGTGGAACGCCTCGACGAAGTCGTCGATGTTGGCGCGCCCATCGAAGCGGACCTCCTCGTCGGAGATCCGTTCCACCATGGGCTCCTCGACGTCGTACTCGTCCTGGATCTCGCCCACGATCTCCTCGAGGAGATCCTCGATCGTGACGATGCCCGCCGTGCCGCCGTACTCGTCGAGCACGATCGCGATGTGGACCTTGCGGCGCTGCAGCTCGTGGAGCAGGTCGTCGACGCTCATCGACTCCGGCACGAAGAGCGGCGTGCGCAGCAGCCGGCGCAGCTCCGGCGGCGCCCCGCGGTCCTTGAGGTACGGGAGGAGGTCCTTCGCGTAGAGGATCCCCACGATGTTGTCGATCGAATCCTCGTACACGGGGATCCGCGAGTGCCCCTCGCGGAGGATCGTGTCGACGGCCTCGCCGAACGGCGTGTCCGCCGGCACCGCCGTGACGTCGATGCGGGGCACCATGACCTCGTGGACGCGTCCCTCGCCGAGCTCGATGACCGCCGAGATCATCTGTTCCTCCTCGGCCTCGAGGACGCCCTGCTCGCCGCCGCGCTCGACCAGGATCTTCAGCTCCTCCATCGAGACCTGGCTGGCTTCCTGATGGGTCACCCCGAGGGGACGCGTGATCGCGTTCGTCACGAACTCGAGGAGCCTGACGAGCGGCCCCAGGATCGTCTCCAGGAACAGGAAGAGCCCGGAGATGCCGAGCGCGATCCGCTCCGCGTTGGCCAGCGCGATCGCCTTCGGCACCAGCTCGCCGAAGACGATGGCGAACAGCGAGAGGAGCAGGGTGACCACGACAAGGCTCAGCGCGTCGGCGTAGTCGTGGAGGCCCGGGACGTTCTGCAGGGCCGCACGCAGCCCGACGGTCAGGCTGACCGCGGCGAATGCCGACGACAGGAACCCGATGAACGTGATCCACAGCTGGGTGACGGCGAGGAACCGGCCGGGCCGCCGCAGCAGGCGGTCGACCCGTTTCGCGGCCTGGTTGTCCTCCTCCACCAGCTGCTCGACGCGGCTCCGGCGCGTCGTGACGAGCGCGATCTCGGCGGCGACGAAGAACGCGTTGAGCGCGATCAGGATCGCGATGACGATGAGGTCCTGCAGCGCGTTCATGCGCGGGGCGCGCGGTCCTCCGCTGCGGGTTCCGTCTGCGGGGGCTGCGTCGCCCGGCCGCCGCTCCGGTCTCCCGGCGGTTCGCCGACCGCGGCCCGGTGGCGCAGGCGCGCCGGCACGCCGACCGCGAGCATGCCGTCGGGCACGTCGTGGGTGACCACCGATCCGGCGCCGGTCCGCGCGTCGTTCCCGACCCGGACCGGCGCGACGAGCATCGTGTCGGACCCGATGAACGCGCGGTCCCCGACGTGCGTCGGGTGCTTGCGCTGGCCGTCGTAGTTGCAGGTGATGGTCCCGGCGCCGATGTTCACGTGCTCGCCGATCGTCGCGTCGCCGAGATAGCTGAAGTGGTGCTGCTTCGAGCCGGGACCGAGGGTGCTCGACTTGATCTCCGCGAAGTTGCCGACCTCCGCCCCGGCGCCGACCCGCGCTCCCGGACGGAGGTGGGCCCACGGACCGACGTGCACGTCGTCCCCGACCTCGCTCGACTCGATCACGCTCGACCAGACGCGGCACCGCTCGCCGACGACGCTGTCGACGATCCGGCTGCCGGCGCCGATCAGGGTGTCGCTGCCGATCCGCGTCCGGCCCTGCAGGATCACTCCCGGCTCGAGCACGACGTCGGGCGCAAGCTCCACGCCGGACTCGATCGTGACGCTGGCCGGGTCGAGCATGGTCACCCCGGCGCGCATGTGGGCCTCGACGATCCGGCGGCGCAGCTCGGCCTCGGCCTCGGCCAGCTGGACGCGGTCGTTGATGCCCGCCAGCTCGCGCTCGTCGGCGACCTCGAGGGCGACCACGGTCCCCCCCTCCGCGTGCGCCATCGCCACCAGGTCGGGCAGGTAGTACTCGCCCGTGGCGGGCGACGGCGCCACGTCGCCGATCCGCGAACGCACCCACGACGCACTGAACGCGTAGAGGGCCGCGTTCGCCTCGCCGATCCGTCGCGTCGCCTCGTCGGCATCCTTTTCCTCGACGATGCGCGTCACGTGGCCCTCGCGATCGCGCACGATGCGCCCGTACCCGTGCGGATCGGCCGGCCGGATCACGGCCAGTGCAATCGTGGCGTCCGCGGCGCGCCGCAACGCGACCAGCTCGTGCAGCGTCCCGGGTCGCAGGAGCGGGACGTCCCCGCTCAGGACGACGATCTCGTCGAGGTCGGGCGGGACCGCGTCCATCGCGGTCCGCAGCGCATCGGCCGTCCCCAGCGGCTCCGCCTGCAGCGCGTACGAGACGCCGTCCGCGCCGAGCTCGTCCCGGACGGCGTCGGTCGCGGGCGAGACGACGACCACGGGGTCGCGTGGCCCGAGCGTGCGGGCGACGCCGAGCACGTGCTCCAGCATGGGGCGGCCGCAGACGGGATGGAGGACCTTCGGGCGACGCGACCGCATGCGGGTCCCGAGACCCGCAGCGAGGATGACGGCGAGCGGGGCGGAGGGGGCGTCGTTCACGACGCCGGCCGCTCGTCGCGACTTGGAGGGTTGTTCGTCACGTCCTCCCGATTCTCCGGCCGAGGCTCCGACCGTGTCAACGCCGGCCGTGCCACCGCGCGTATCGGGCGTGTGTTCACGATCGCCCGGGGAGCAGCGCGGTGGCCTCGATCTCCACCCGCCCGCCGCGCGGGAGCGCCGCGACCGCGACCGTGGAGCGGGCCGGGTAGGGCGGCTCGAAGTGCCGCGCGTAGACCTCGTTGACGGCGGCGAACTCGGCCATGTCCACCAGGTAGATCGTGGTGCGGACCACGTCGCGCATCCCGGCTCCGGCCGCCTCGACGACCGCCCGCACGTTCCGCAGCGCCCGGTCGGCCTGCGCCGCCGTGTCCCCCGCGAACTCGCCGGTCTCCGGATCCATCCCGAGCTGACCCGAGCAGAAGAGGAACCCCTGGGCACGGACTGCCTGGCTGTACGGGCCGATGGCGGCCGGCGCCAGGTCCGTCGAGATCGCGTCGTTCATGAATCGCCTCCCGTGGGTGCGGTGTCCCCCGTGGGTGTGACGTCGCCCGTCGCCGTCGGCAGGATGTCGAGCGTTCCCCCCGGCGCATGCAGCCGTCCGCGAGCCGCGGCGTCCCGGGCGACGGCGGCGGCGGCGTGCGCCTCACGTGGCGAAGGATAGAGGAGGACGAGCGATGGGCCCGAGCCGCTCAGGTGGACGGGCCGGTCGAGCTCGGCGGCGAGCTCGTCCCGCAGCCGCGCCAGGCCGGCGAGCACCCCGATCGCCGCGGGCAGCAGGTCGTTCACGGGTTCGATGGCGGCGATCGTCGCCGCCGATGCGCCGCCCCGCAGGAGCGCCGCCAGCCTCTCGGCGGAGCGGCGTGCCGGCGCGAGTGTCCCCGGAGCCACGGTGCCGTCGCGACCGGACTGACTCCGCGACCGGGGCCCCCGCGGGCCGCCGGGCTCGCCGCCGCCGGCCGCGTCGAACGCGGCGAAGACATCACGCGTGGAGAGCCGCGCCGCCGGCACCACGAGCAGGACGCCGAGCGGCCCGTCCGCCGGCGGCGGAAGCCGGCGCAGCCGCTCGCCGCGGCCGCCGACGAGCGCCCACCCGCCGACCGCGAAGAACGGGACGTCGGAGCCGAGCATCGCCCCGAGCTCGAGGCGCCGACGGCCGGAGAGGCGAATCCCCCAGGCGGCCGCGGCGAGGTCGAGCGCGGCGAGCGCATCGCTGCTGCCACCGCCGAGTCCGGCCGCCGCCGGGATCCGCTTGCGGAGGTGGAACGCGAGCGGCGCGAGGCGGGCGGCCGGACGGGCGCGGCCGGGGGCCCGGGCCGTGGGGCCCATCGGGGCGGCCGGGGCGTACGCCATGGCCGATGCGCGCAGCAGGGCCGATGCGCGCAGCACGAGGTTCCCCTCCACCGGCACGTCCGGTGCGCCGTCGATCGCCAGCGTGTCGGCGACGCCGGCTCCCGGCGGCACCGCCCGCGCGCGGACCGAGAGCGTGTCGTGGAGCGCAAGCGGCGCGAGGACGCTGCGGAGCTCGTGGTACCCGTCCGGGCGCCGGCCGTTCACCTCGAGCACCAGGTTCACCTTCGCGGGCGCCCTCGCCACGAGCGACCGGTACCGGCCGTCGGCGCTCACGGCGCGCCTGCCGGACCGGCCGGATCTCCGGGGTCTCCCGGATCTGCCGGCCCCCCCGCGCTCCCCGCGGTCGCCGCGCCCCCCGGCGGTGCGATCATGCCGAGCGCGGCGGCCAGCGCCAGCCAGTCATTGACCGACAGCGTCTGGGGCCGCCGGTCCGCGACGATCCCGCTCGCGGCCAGCGCGGCGTCGATCCGGTCCCGGCCGAGGGCGGGCAGCTGCCGCGAGAGCACGTTGCGCACCATCTTGCGGCGCTCCCGGAAGCCCGCCTGCACGAGCCGCCACAGCTCGTCCTCCTCGGCGGGAGCCAGCCTCCTCGGCCTCGTGCGTCCGGCGAGGACGGCGGAATCGACCTCCGGAGCTGGCTCGAACGACGCGGCGGGCACGATGCGCACGACCTCCACGTGCGCGTGGTACTGGACGAACACGGAGAGGTAGCTCAGGCCTCCCGGCGCCGCGGCGATCCGCTCCGCCACTTCGCGCTGGAGCATCAGCACGAACCGGTCGGGCCGCGGCTCCGCGCCGAGGACGTGGTGCAGGACCGGGCTCGTGATGTGGTACGGGAGATTCGCGACGAGATCGTACGGCCCGTCCACCAGGTCCGCGACCGGCACGTCGAGCACGTCGGCCCGGACGAGGCGCAGGCCGCCGGGCGCGGCCGGATCGGCAGCCGCACGCTCCAGCGCATCGGCGAACCGGTCGCGCAGGTGGTCGGCCAGGCGCGGGTCGACCTCGACGGCCGTCACGGCCGCCCCAGCCTCCAGCAGCGCGCCGGTCAGGATGCCGATTCCGGGGCCGATCTCGAGGACCGTGCGGCCGGGCGCGGGCGCCGCGGCCTCGACGATCGCCTCGAGCACCTCGCCGTCGGCCAGGTGGTTCTGGCTCAGCGAGCGGCGCGCCTCCAGGCCGTGCAGGCGCAGATGCCGGCGGACCACCTCCGGGCCGAGGTGCACGGCATCCAGCGGGTCCCGGCTGGGAGTCACGGCCGTCGCCCGGCCGGGGCGGCGACGCGGGACGCGCGGGGACCGGCCCCCGCGCTCACCCGACGAGCGGCAGCGACGGGCGCGCGTCCAGGTCGAGCGACGCCCGCGTGCCCGCGCGCGTGCGGAAGAAACCGGCCGCGCCGATCATCGCGGCGTTGTCGGTGCAGAGCGCGGGCCGCGGCACGATCAGCGGGATCCCGAGCGCGGCAGCGCGCGCGGCGACGCGGTCGCGCAGCACGGCGTTCGCCGCCACGCCGCCGCCCAGGATGATCGCCCGTGCCCCGCTGCGCTCGGCGGCCAGCCCCGTCTTCGTCGCGAGCACGTCGACGACCGACTCCTGGAAACCGTACGCCAGCTCCGCGACGGAGCCGGACGTGAGCGCCGCCGTGCCGCCGCGCGCCTCGATCGCGCGCCGGGCCGCCGTCTTCAGGCCGCTGAAGCTGAAGTCGTACGACTCCCCCATCCAGGCGCGGGGGAACTGGACGTCGCGGTCGACGGCGCCGGCGGCCGCCTTCATGATGGCCGGCCCGCCGGGGTACGGCAGGCCGAGCAGCCGCCCGACCTTGTCGAACGCCTCCCCCGCCGCATCGTCCACGGTCTGGCCGAGGAACCGGTAGTCGAGGTGATCCTGCATCTCGACCAGGAACGTGTGCCCGCCGCTCACGACGAGGGCGATGAGGGGGAACGGCGGCGCCGGGCGCTCGGGCTCCTCGCGGTCGAGCAGCCAGGCGGCGTAGATGTGCCCCTCGAGGTGGTTGACCGGCACGAGCGGGAGACCGTGAACGTAGGCGAGCGTCTTGGCGAAATTGATGCCGACCAGCAGGGAGCCCGCGAGACCGGGCCCGTAGGTGACGGCCACCGATTCGATCGCGGACCAGTCGTCGATCCCCGCCCCGGCGCGCGCCTCCTCGAAGACGGGCACGATCCAGCGCAGGTGCGCGCGCGCCGCGACCTCGGGCACGATACCGCCCGTCGCCGCGTGCATCGCGACCTGGCTCGCGACGACGCTCGCCCGGATCCGCCGCCCGCCCTCGACGACGGCCACCGCGGTCTCGTCGCAGGACGTCTCGACGGCCAGGACGATCCCGCTGCCCCCCGATCCCGGCTCGGCCGTCGCGCGGCGCGCCAGGGCAACCGGCGCGTCGCCGGTTCCGGGGACCCCGGCGCTCACCCGGCCGCCTCCCGGTCGTCGTCCGGCCGCTCCAGCAGGGCGGCCGCCAGCCGCTGCAGACGCCCGCGCATCTCCTTCGAGCGCAGGTCCCCCGTCGTCATGATCAGTGCATCCTCGTTGTTGTCGGTGTAGTAGCGCGGCCGCACGCCCACGGGGCGGAAGCCGTACTTCTCGTAGAGCCTGCGCGCGGGCATGTTCGACACGCGGACCTCGAGCGTCGCCACGGCCGCGCCGACCGACGCGGAGATGCGCAGCAGCTCGAGGAGCATCCGCTCCCCGATGCCCTGCCGGCGCGACTCGGGCGCCACGGCGAACGTCGTGACGTGCGCCTCGTCGACCATCAGCCACAGCCCGGCGTAGCCCACCACGCGATCGCCGTCGCGGGCGACCACGTAGCGGGCCAGCCGGTTCGATTCCAGCTCCTGCCGGAAGGCATACGTCGGCCACGGTGCGCTGAAGCTCGCGCGTTCGATGTCGTGCACGGCCGGGATGTCGTCGACGTGCATCGGCTCGATGACGACGTTCACCGGAGGTCGCGCGACCACTCGATGGCCCCCGTCTGCACCGCGATCCCGCGCGGCAGCGTCACGTAGCCGGGCACGAGCGCCGCCACGTCGTCCTCCTCGCCACGGTCGAGCGCCTCCCGGCCCGCGGCGAGGAGCGCCGTCCCGAGGCCGTCCTGTGCCGTCCTGCCGAGGGCGGCCGCGGTCGCGGAGACGCCTGGCCGGCCGGCCAGGTCGACGGCGACGAGCGTCGCGCCGGCGATCAGCGGCTCGAGCGGCTCGGAACCCGGCACCAGCATGGGATCGCCCGGCGACTCCAGGGAGCCGTCTCCCCGCCCCGCATCCGCGGCTCGATGCGTTCCGGGCGCGCCGTGCTCCGGCGCGACCCGGTAGCGCGCCAGGTACCGGTCGTGCGGGCCGGCGGGCATCGCGACTGCCAGCTCGAGACCGTCGCCTTCGCCCGGTCCCTCGGGGCCTGCGGCGCCGCCCGGTCCTTCGGGGTCGCCGCCACGCCCGGCCGTCGCGAGGAGGGCCGCGCGCGCCAGCCCGTACGTCGACGCGACCCCCACGACCGGCACGCGAAGGCCGTACGCGAGCCCCTTCGCCGTGGCCAGGCCGACGCGCAGGCCGGTGAACGCCCCGGGACCGGTCCCGGCGACCACGCCGCCCAGGTCCCGCAGTCCGAGCCCGGCCTCCCGGAGCAGCTCGTCGAGCACGGCGAGCAGCTCCTCGCCATGGCGATAGCCGGCCTCCCAGGATCGCCCGGCGAGGGGGACCTCCCGTCCGGTACCGACGGCGATCGCGGCCCGCCGGGTCGCTGTGTCGATCGCGAGCAGGGGCCGTTGCGGTCGGGGCGCTCCCGACGGCTGCCGGATCTCCGCGCCGGTCACGCCGCCGCTCCCCGTTCGCGCCATGCCCGGGCCGCCGCCACGTACGCCTCGCCGCGGCCGGACCGCGCGATGACCTCGATCCGGCGGACCTCGTCCCCCGCGCCCTCGAACCGCACCTCGACGTCCGAGCCGCCCACCGGCCCGTCGAGGCGCTCGGCCCACTCGATCAGGGTCACGCCGGACTGCTGACGCTCGTCGAGCAGCCCGCCGGCGAGCGCGTCGGCGGCGCCGGCCAGGCGATACAGGTCGAGGTGGAACAGCGGCAGCCGGCCGGCGTACTCCGCCATCAGGGTGAAGCTCGGGCTGTTCACCACGGCCGCGACTCCCATGCCCCGCGCGAACCCCTTCGCGAACTGCGTCTTGCCGGCTCCGAGCTCGCCGCGCAGGGCGATCACGTCCCCCGCGCCGGCGACCGCGCCGAGCCTCGACGCGAGGTCGCGTGTCGACTCGGCCGATCCGCTGGTGACCGCCACCGACGGTCCCCCCTGCCCGCGTGGCTCAGCCATGACGCTCCAGGTCCGCCAGGGGCACGTCGACGATCTCCTGCGCGCCGGGAGGCGCCACGGGATCGAGCGCGACGCGGGCGCACTCCTGGTACACGCCGGCGGACATGCGCCGCAGGCCGACGAGATCGAGGACGCGACCGGTCCGCCCGAGCAACGGGCCTGCCGCGACCCGGATGCGGGACCGATCGGCATCGGCGGGCGCGGCGTCCGGCGGCAGCAGCACCAGCGGCGGCGTCACGGCCAGCCCGACGGTGCGGCCGGCGGCCTGCGAGAGCGCCTCCCACACGTCGCGCGGCACGGGCCGCTTCCCGTATCCGTCGAGCACGGCGAGCGCGAACGGCGGACTCGCGTGGACCGAGGCCTCCTGCCGTTCGAGGGATGCCCGCAGGGCCACCATGTCGGTGCCGACCATGCCGCCCGCGATCACGCCCCTGACGCCCATCGCGCGCGCCCGCGTGAGGCTCTCGACGTCGGTCCGCGAACCGGCCACGAGGATCGCGCCGGCGTGGCGGACATCGATCCCCTGCGCGTGCAACTCGGCGGCCGGGCTCTCGACCGCGAACACGAGCGGCCCGGCCGAGGGCTCGCCGATGACGAACATGGCGGGGATGCCGACGCCGTCGGCGCGGATCGAGAGGGCGCACGCGCCGACGGCGCTCACGGTCCCCGCGACCGGCGATTCGACCAGCGAGTGGTGACGCGACACGACCGCCCGCACCCGCCCTCCGGGCAGCGCGCCGAGGATCTCGCCGGCGCCCTCGAAGCGCAGCGCGTGCCGGCCGGAGCCCGCCACCGCCGCCCCGTCCGCGAACGTGGCGCCGGGGCCGGGGGCGGCGTGCCCCTGGACGCCGTGCTCCGCGACCTGCGGGTGGCGCAGCCGCTCCAGGATGGGCTGACCGGGCTCCACCCGGTCCTCCGCCGCGACGGTGGGCCGGTCTCCCGGCAGGATCGCGACCCGCACGTCGGGCTGCGGGAGCGCGGCCGGACGCGGCGGGATGCGGTCGAGGCTGGCCGGGGTCGTCACGGCTCGGCGTTCGTCCACAGGGGTCGCTGCCACGCGTCGATGTACGCGCGACGGCGCTCCGCCCGGTCGGGGAGGCGCAGCGGGATGTCGCGCGTGTCGACGAGGAGGCCGCCCAGGCCGCCGGTCACGTCGAAGGCGACCCGGCGGGCGCGCGCGCCCACGTAGAGGTCGTCGGGCGAGTCGATCTCGGCGGTCGCCGACAGGCCCGGTGGAAGGTCGACGACCTGGACCGTCGCCGGCGCGAGCGGCAGGGAGGTGGTGGCCCCGCCGGCCGTCACCGTGACGCTGCCACGCCTGGCGCTGCGGAGGCCCGGCGCGACGATCGCGCTCCCGAGCGGCAGCAGGATGTCGTCGAGCAGGTCCGCGATCACCCGGCGCCGCTCGTCCTCGTCGGGCAGCATGCCCAGCGGGCCCAGGACGCGGGCGTGGTCGAGCGCCAGCGCCATGGCGCCCGGTCGCCGGAGCGTGTCGACGAGCGCGAGCGCGACCACGGGCCCCGGAGGCACGGCGAACGCGCCCCCGCTGGCGACCAGCAGGTCGGGTGCGACCTCCGGGACGTGCCCGTGCCGGTCGGAGAGGCGCTGCAGGGCCCCGACGCGCTCGCGGCCCTCGTCCTGCCACGCCTCTTCGAGTCGCTCGAGCGCGGCGCGGGCGGCCGCGAGCCGGAGCCGCGCCCCATCCCCGGCCGCGTCGCGCCACGGCGCCACGCGCAGGTTGCGCAGCCGGTCCCGGATCACGTAGGCGTCCTCGGCGAGCGTCGACCACCGCGCGATCGCATCGAGCAGGCGCTGGTCCTCGAGCGCGGCCGGCGGCACGAGCGCCCCGTCGGCGAGGGCGAGCCGGCGCAGGATCCCGTCGGGGCCCGCCATCACCCGCGTGCCCGCCTCCAGGCCCACGTCGACGCCCTCGACGCGCAGGTCGAGCACGGCGGCGAGCGAGGCGATGGAGCGCACGAACGCCTCGCGACCGGCCCGCCTGGACGAGAGTGCGTCCCCGGCCACCGCCACCGTGTCGGCAGGACCATGGCCGTGCAGGATCCGATCGGGATCGACGCCCGGCAACAGCACCTGTGCCGCACCCGAGACGATCACCGCGAGCTCCGGCCGCCGTGCCGCGACCGGCGCGACCGCGGCGACGAGCTCGGCCAGCGCCTCGCGCGCGGTTCCCTCGGGCGCACCGACGACGAGGAGATCCAGCTCGGGATCGCGCATGACGAGCGCGGTCTCCAACGCCCGGGAGCGCTCGCCGGTCACCGTCGCGGACACGCGCCAGCCGTCGCGCGTGAACGCGTCGACCAGGGGCTCGAGGGCGTGCTCCGACGCGCCGGCCAGGGCGACGCGCGGTGCGGGGCCCGTGCGGCTCTCGACGCGCGGCCACTCCTGCCAGGCCCCGTGGCCGGCGAGGAGCGACGGATCCGCGGCGCCCACGCGCTCCGCGAGGCCGCGCAGCAGCGGCTCCACCCCGACCGCCGCCGGCGCCGCCTCCGATCCCAGCAGCCGCAGCCGCCCGCCGACGGGCGCGACGAGGGCGGCGGAGATCGAGGCCGATCCGATGTCGAGGGTGAAGCAGGGGCTGGCGCCGAGGATCACCGGCAAATCCTACCCGGCCCGCCGGACGAGCGTCCGGCGGCGGTCACGAATCCCAGCGTGACTCCTCGTCGAGCTCCTCGAGCCGCTCGATGAGCCGCTCGATCCCGCTCTCGTCGGCGAGGACGCGGTCGACGCCCGCGATGCCGCCGGTCAGGATGCCGCGCAGCACCGGGTCGAAGAACAGCATCGCCGGGCTGCCGAGCGCCCGGTACGGCCGGCTGGCCTCGAGAAACAGCATCATGCTCGTGGTCATGCCGCGCATCTGCACCTCGCGGGCAACCGAGTCCACCAGCTCGTCCTGGACCTCCTCGCGGCGGCCGATCCGGGGATCGCTCATCGCCCCGCGCCCGCCGTGGGATGGCGGCGTTCGGTCGCGGCTGCCGGGACGTCCTCCGTGTTCGCGGGTTCGACGGGCACGGCGACCGCCGGCGAGCCCGGCGTCACCGGGACGGCACGCGGCATGCGCTGCCGGTCGAGCTCCTCGCGGAAGACGTCGTACGTGCGGCTTCCCCGCAGCGCCAGCACCACGTCCCGGACGGACGGAGTCGCGGGCAGCGTCTCGTGGATCGCCAGCAGCATGACGCGGGCGCACTCGGAGAGCGGCACCCCGCCCACCGGCGACCCGAGCGAGGGAAAGGCCACCTCGGCGGCGCCCAGCGAGTCGGCGACCCGCAGGGCCGATCGGGTCGCCCCGTCGATCCCGGCCGCGGAGGCGCGGCGGTCCGAGCCGGACGAGACGGCGTGGATCACGTGCCGGGCGGCGAGCATGCCGCCGCCCGTGGCCACGGCACTGCCGAGCGCCTGCCGGCCCCGTGCCACCGCCTCGAACTCGATGCCGTGGCCGCCGTGCTGCTTGACGCTCGCGGCCACGCCGTAGGTCATGAAGAGGGTCGGCATCGCGGGCACGACGATCGCGTCGACCTGGAGGTCGCAGATGTCGCCATTCCACAGCCTCACGCCAGTCATGTCCCCCCGGACCCCGACCCGCGCGCCTCGCCCGAGAGCGTCCGCACGCTCAGCACGTGGCCGTCGGAATCGTACACGCGGGGCAGGCGGCGCGCCATCGCCGTGATGATCTCCCACGGAATCGTGGCGCGTTCGCGCGCCAGGTCGAGCGCCGTGATCCGCTCGCCTCCCTGCTCGCCGAGCAGCACGAACTCGTCGCCGAGCCCCACGCCGGGGACGTCGGTCACGTCCGCCGCCACCGCGTCCATGGCGACGCTCCCGATCAGCGGCACGCGACGGCCGCGCACGAGCGCGCTCGTCCGTCCCGCCGACGCGTATGCCCACCCGTCGCCGTATCCGACGGGCAGCGTGGCGACCCGCGAGGGGCGATCCGCCCGCCAGCGCGCGCCGTAGCCCACCCCCTCCCCGGGCTGCACGTCGGCCACGCGCAGCGGGCGCGCACGGAGCGACATGGCGGGCCGCAGCCGGGCGGCCGCCGCCCGCGCGTCGGGTGCCACCGGGAATGCCTCGGGCAACAGCCCGTAGAGGGCGAGCCCGATGCGCACCATGTCGTATCGCGGCGCGGTGCGGCCGAGAACGCCCCCCGTGGCGCAGATGTGCCGGAGCACGCCGCGCGCACCGGCCGCCTCGAGCGCCTCCGCCGCGCGCGCGAACCGCGACGCCTGCTCGGCGCTGGCCGACGCGTCGTGCGCGCTCGCCAGGTGCGTCCAGACGCCCACGAGCCTGACGCCGGGGATCTCGCGGAGCCCCTCGGCGACGGCGGCCGCGCGCTCGGCGGTGACGCCCGCCCGGCCCAGGCCGCTGTCGATCTCCAGGTGGACGTGCAGCGGCCGGTCGGGGGGCAGCCCGAGCCGTGCCAGCTCCGCGATCGTGCCCTCGGCCGAGAGGGTGACCTCGATGCCGCGGGCGGCCGCCTCGCACATCCCGTCGGCGGGCGGCTGGAACAGCGCGAGGATCGGCACTCCCGTCGCCACGTCGGCCACCGCGAGCGCCTCGTCGAGAGTGGCAACGCACAGGCACTCGACGCCGGCGCCGACGAGCGCGCGGACCGTCGGCACGAGGCCGTGCCCGTATGCGTCGGCCTTCACGACCGCGGCAAGCCGGACCCCCGGCTCGAGCAGCGAGCGGATCGTGGCGACGTTTGCCGCGAGCGCGGTGACGTCGATCTCGAGCCACGCAGAGCGGGGGAGCGGCGGGAGCCCGGCCGCCCGGAGGCGCGCCTCGAGCGGTTGCCCGCGACCGACGACCGAAACGGGCGGAGCGTCCTCGCCCATCACGCCGGATCCCTGCGCATCGCGAACCCGACGCGATGACCGGCGCCAGTCCGGCGTTCGCGCAGACGGGCCAGCCGGTGCCGTGCCTGCGCGACCTCGCGGGGCAGGTCCGAGGCGAGCAGGCCACTGTCGCCCAGCCGCTCCCTGATCACCTCGCCGGCCGTGCCGTGCAGGTAGGCGCCGAGGCGCGCCGCGGCATAGGGGGCGAGGCGCTGGCCGAGCAGCGCGCCGATGACCCCCGACAGGACGTCGCCGGTGCCTCCGGTACCGAGGGCCGGGTTCTCGAACGGTGCCCGTGCGGCCTCGCCGTCCGGGCTCGCGATGACCGTCCGGGCACCCTTGAGCAGCACGACCTGGCCCCACGCCTCTGCGGCCTCACGGGCCGCCCGCTCCCGCGCGTCGTCGTCGCCGGACAGGTCGCCCTCGACGTCGGGGCGCAGCCGCCGGAACTCGCCGGGATGCGGCGTGAGGACGCACGGACGGCGGAGCCCCTCGTGCCAGCCGGGCGTGCGCGACAGCGCGTTGAGCGCCTCGGCGTCCACGACGGCCGGCGCCTCGCCCGCCCGCAGCAGCGCCCGCACGAACGCGTCGTCGGGATCGGAGCGGCGGAGCCCGGGCCCGAGCACCAGGGCGTCGTGAGCGATCCCGCCGAGCGCCTCGACGGCGGCATCCGGGTCGACGATGAACGGCTCGAGCTCGGGGAGGCCGAACGTGATGACCTCCACGTAGCGGCCGGCCACGACGGGCTGCAGCGCGCCCGGCACGGCCAGCGTCACCAGACCCGCTCCCGCCCGGCCGGCGGCGTGGCTCGCCAGCAGCCCGGCGCCGGCGAAATCGAGCGAGCCGGCGACGAGCAGGACGCGCCCGTTGTCACCCTTGTGCGCGCGCGGGTCGCGGACCGGCAGGAGCGCGGCGACCGCGTCGTCGTCGAGGATCGCGATCGGCTGCCCGGGTCCGCTCATGCCTCGGGCTCCGGCGTCGATGCCGTGCCCAGCTCGCGGCCGAGCGAGCGGATCCGCTCGAGCCGCGCCAGCAGGCGGCGCTCCCGCTCGTCCAGCCGCTCGTCGATGTCGAGCGGGAAGAGGAACGCTCCTCCCTCGGTGCGCTCACCCGATGCCACGGCCACGGCGTATTCGCGCTCGTGCGTGATCGACAGCGCGATGCGACCCATGCCCAGCTGCGCGGCCCGGGCACGCGCGCGCCCGGAGAGCCGCACGGCCGGCTGGCCCGTCGGGAGACGCACCACCTCGATGTCGCGCCATCCGACGCCGCGCACGCCGAGTCCCAGCACCTTGCTCACCGCCTCCTTGGCCGCCCACCGTCCGGCGAACCGCTCGGCGTTCGACCCCACGTAGGCCGCCTCGGCGGCCGTCAGCACATGCCGGGCGAAGCGATTCCCGTGGCGCGCCAGCGCCGCGCGGATCCGCTCGACCCGGATGATATCGATGCCCAGCTCGGAGATCGGGGCCGGCCCATCCCCGGCGTCCTCCGGCCGTTCCGACGCCGCGCGTCGCTCCCCCGCCGTCCCGCCGCTCATCGGGGGCGCTACTCGACCGTGACGGACTTGGCGAGGTTGCGCGGCTGGTCCACGTCCGTGCCCCGCGCGACCGCCATGTGATACGCGAACAGCTGCAGCGGGATCACGGCCAGGACGGGAGCGAGCGCCTCGAGCGTGTCGGGGACGGCGAACACGTCGTCCGCGTACCGCGCCACCTGGTCGTCGCCCTGCGTCGCGACGGCGATCACCCGCGCATCCCGTGCGCGTCCCTCCATCACGTTGCTCAGCAGCTTCTCCTGGACGCCGGACCGGGTCGCCACGGCAACGAGCGGCACCTCCGCGTCGAGGAGCGAGATGGGGCCGTGCTTCAGCTCGCCCGCGGCGTAGCCCTCCGCGTGCGTGTAGCTGATCTCCTTCAGCTTGAGCGCGCCCTCGAGCGCCGCGGGGTACCCCAGCCCGCGCCCGACGAACATGAACCCGTGGCTGTTCACGTAGCGCCGGGCCGCACGGGCGACCACTGGATCGAGCTCGAGCGCCTGGCGTGCCTGGTCGGGCAGCGCACGCAGCGCCTCGACGAAGTCGCGCTCGAACGACGGGTCGAGGAGGCCGCGCGCCCGGGCGACGACGGCGGCCAGCATGGCGACCACGGTGACCTGCGTGACGAACGTCTTGGTGGCGGCGACGGCGATCTCCGGGCCGGCCTGCAGGAAGCAGACGGCGTCGGCCTCGCGCGTGAGCGCCGAGCCCACGGTGTTCGTGACCGCGACGATGGGGCAGCCGCGCGACCGGGCGAGGCGGGTGGCGGCCAGCGTGTCCGCGGTCTCCCCCGACTGGCTGACGGCGACGACGAGCGAGCGCTCGTCGAGCGGCGGCGGCGCATAGCGGAATTCCGACGCGACGGTCACGCGGGCGGGGATCCCGGCCAGCGACTCGACCAGGCTCGCCCCGACGAGGCTCGCGTAGGCGGCGGTCCCGCAGGCGACGAACTCGACCCGGGTGGCCGCGGCCAGCCGGTCGCGCACCGGCTCGAGCTCGTCCAGCGAGAGGCGATCGTGCACGATGCGGCCGGTGATCGCCGCCCGGATCGCCTCGGGCTGCTCGTGCATCTCCTTGAGCATGAAGTGTGCGTAGCCGCCCTTCTCGGCGGCCTCGATCGTCCAGTCGATCGCCTGGATCGGGCGCTGGCGGGGAGCGCCGTCGAGGCCCGTGATGCGCACCGTGCCGCCGGCCAGGTCGGCGACGTCGCCCTCCTCCAGGAACATGACCCGGTTGGTGTGCGCCAGCACGGCCGCGACGTCGGAGGCGACGAAGCTCTCGCCGTCCCCGATCCCGACGATCAGCGGCACGTTCATGCGCGCGCCGACGAGCCGGCCGGGCTCGGCGCGGTGGAGCGCCACGAGCGCGTACGCGCCGGAGACGCGCGCGAGCGCCCGCCGGACGGCCTCGGCGATGTCGCCCGCGTACTCCTCCTCGACCAGGTGCGCGATCGCCTCGGTGTCCGTCTCCGACGCCAGGCGGTGTCCGCGCGACTCGAGGCCGTCGCGCAGCTCGCGGAAGTTCTCGATGATCCCGTTGTGGATGACCACGATGTCGCCGCTGCAGTCGGCGTGGGGATGCGCGTTCAGGTCGTTCGGCCGCCCGTGCGTCGCCCAGCGCGTGTGACCGAGCCCGGCGCGCGAGGCCGGAGGGGCCTCGCCGACGGCCGCCCGCAGGTTCTCGAGCTTGCCGGCCTTCTTCTCGACGAACATCGACCCGTCGTCGCACACGAGCGCGATTCCCGCCGAGTCGTAGCCGCGGTACTCGAGGCGGGCGAGCCCGTCGAGCAGGATCGGTGCCGCCTCGCGGGGGCCGCTGTAGCCGACGATTCCGCACATGCTGCTGCCCCCTAGGCCGGCTGGTTGAGACGCTGGGTCGCGAGCGCCGCGAGCCCGTCGGCGAGCGACGTGACGAGCCCGTCGTCCTCGCCCTCGACCATGATCCGCAGGACGGGCTCCGTCCCCGACGGACGCACCAGGACCCGGCCGCCCGCCGACAGCTCCGCTTCCGCGGAGCGCACGGCCGCCACCAGCGCCGGATCCGCGTCCCACTGGTCCTTGTGCCGGACCCGCACGCTGCGCTGCTGCTGCGGGTAGAGCGGGATCGGCTCGACGAGCTCGGACAGCGGCCGGCCGCGCCGGGCCAGGATGCCGAGCACCTCGAGCGCCGTCACGATCCCGTCGCCGGCGTTCGCGTGCTCGGCGACGATGACGTGCCCGCTCTTCTCGCCGCCCAGCCCCGCGCCCGACACGAGCATCGCGTCGAGGATGTACTTGTCCCCGACCGGGGTGCGCACGATCCGGCCGCCCGCCGCCTGCACCGCCGCCGCGAGCCCGCCGTTCGACAGCACGCTGACCACGACCGTGCACTGCGCCAGGGCAGCCCGCTCGAGGCGGTCCAGCGCGATGAGCCCGATCAGGCGGTCCCCGTCGACCACGCGGCCGTGCTCGTCGACGGCCACGCAGCGGTCGGCGTCGCCGTCGAGCGCGAACCCGACGTCGGCGCCCGTCTCCGCCACGCGCGCGGCGAGCGACTCGGGGTGCGTCGCCCCGCAGTCGCGGTTGATGTTCACGCCGTCCGGCGCGTCGTGGATCGTCTCGACGCGTGCGCCGCTCTCGCCGATGATGCGGCCGGCAACGCCGCAGCCGGATCCGTTGGCGCAGTCCACGATCACCCGCATCTCGTTGCGGTTCCGGCGCGCCAGCTCCATTCGGTGCGCGACGTAGTCCTCGACCAGGTCACGCGCGTCGACGTCGCGGCCGATGCCGGCGTTGGTGGGGCTGGGGAGCTCCTCGGCGCGCCAGATCAGGGTGTCCAGCTCGTCCTCCACGGCATCGTCGAGCTTGATGCCGCGCCGGTCGAGCACCTTCAGCCCGTTGTCGTCGGCGGGATTGTGCGACGCGGACACCACGATCCCGGCCGCGAACCTGCCGGTGCCGGCCAGGTGCGCGAGCCCGGGCGTGGGCAGGACGCCGGCGCGGTGGACGTCGACCCCCATCGACGTCGCGCCCGCGACGATGGCCGCCACGAGCATGTCGCCCGAACGGCGGGTGTCCTGCCCCAGCACGATCGGACCCCGGCCCGTCGCCAGGAGGTGGGCGGCGGCGCGGCCGAGGGCATAGGCGAGCGTCGGCTTGAGGTCGACGTTCGCGATTCCCCGGATCCCGTCGGTACCGAAGAGTCGTGCCATGTCAGGTCCCCGGTGAGATGGTCGGAGAGGCGGAGGGCGACGGCGTGGGCGACACCACGGTCACCTGGACCGACGCGGGACTGATCGCCACCAGCGTGGTGCCGGCGGGCGCGCTGAAACTGGCGGGCAGCGTGAACGTGCCGTCGCTGAGGCCCGTGACGTCGACGGAGACCGACAGCGTCGCGGGATCGACCGCGTCGAGTGCCGCGCTCGAGCCACCCAGCGTGACGAGCACGTCCGGCACCGACAGCTGGTACGTCCGGTCCGGCCGCGCGCCGGAGAGGACGACGCCCGCGCCGAAGCTGCGAGACCCGGTCTCGAGCACGACGCGGACGCGGACCTGCACCTTCGTCGTCCCGATGACGCTGATGCCGTGCGGCGGCTGGAGCGCGACCGTCACCGTGAGGTCCGAGCTGCGTCCGGCGACGCTGATCGGCGCGGTCGGGATGCCCGTCAGCGCCGCGATCGTCGACCCGGACCCGGCCACCGTCGCCGTCAGCGGCGTCACCGTGACGTCACGGATCGAGTAGCCCGTCGCGAGCACGCCCGTCACGTCGGGCACGACCGGCACGGTGCGGTTCACCTGTTTCTCCCCGACGGAGATCGTCACGTGGACGGTCGACGGCTCGATGGTCACGGGGGACACGATCTGGCCACGCGCGTCGACGGCCACGAGGTCCACGTTGGTGTCGACGTTGGTGCCGCTGGCGTCGATCACGACGCGGGCCACGGCCGACGCCACCTGCGAGACGAGCGAGCTCGCGCCGGTCACCGTGACCGTGGTGGGCGTCACCACCGGGGTGCCGGCGGTCAGCCCGGACGGCACCGAGCCGCGCTCGACCTGCACGGGGACCTGCTGGCTGATGACCGGGTCGATCCGCGCCACGACCGTGGCAGGCTCCCAGCTCACGACCTGGATGCGCTGGTCGCGCGCCACGACCCGGACGGGCACCGTCACCGGGGTCCCGGCGGGCTGGCCGCCGGCGGCACCCAGGTCGGCCGTCGCGACGAACGAGGCGCTCGTCACCTGCGCCGCCACGTCGAGCGGCGCGATGTACTGG
>JAJYGK010000180.1 GCA_021790715.1 Chloroflexota bacterium | reverse complement strand
TGAAGCTCACCGTCCAGTCCGAGGGCACGGGCACCGTCGCGGTCTCGGCCAACGCGGAGATCGGCGACAACGAGGGCGAGATCGAGGCGGCGGTGGAGGGGGAGGGCACCTCGATCGCGTTCAACGCCCGGTTCCTGACGGAGGTGCTCCAGAACGTCGACGCCGACCAGTTGGCGCTCGAGTTCAACGGACCGCTGTCACCCGGCGTGTTCCGCCCCGTGGGCGATCCGGACTACGTCCACGTGATCATGCCCGTCCGGACGGCGTCCTGATCGAGGTCGTCCGGTCCGCCGTGCCCTGCATCGCCGCCCCCGGGCCGTGCGGATCCACGGGCTGACGCTGGCCGACTTCCGGAGCTACGGGCACCTGGACGTCGCCTTCGACGGGGGCCCGCAGGTCGTGGTGGGGCAGAACGCGGCCGGCAAGACGAACCTGCTCGAGGCGCTCGTGGTGCTGTCGCTGGGACGGTCGCATCGTGCGAGGACCGACCAGGACCTCGTGCGCTGGGGGGCGACCGTGGGACGGATCGAGGCGAGCGTCTCCCGGGAACCGGCCTCGACCGCGATCGAGACACTCGACGTCGCGATCGCCACGCCGGCGGCCGGGCTGCCCAATCGCAAGCGGATCCGGGTGAACGGGGTGGGTCGCCGCGCCGAGACCCTGTCGTCGACCCTGCGGACCGTCCTGTTCGCCCCCGAGTCGATGCTGCTCGTGTCCGGGGCGCCGTCGCTGCGGCGCGACGAGCTCGACACGGTGGTCGCGCAGCTCCGGCCCGGGCACGCACGCTCGCTCGCGACGTACGCGCGGGCGCTGACGCAGCGCAACAGCCTGCTCCGGCTCATCCGGGAGGGCGAGGCGGACGCCGGGCAGCTGCCGTACTGGAACGGCGTCCTGGTCGACGTGGGGGGCGGGATCGTCGATCGCCGCCTGGCCGTGCTCGCCGAGCTGTCCGGTCCGCTGGGTTCCGCACACGACGAGATCGCGCCCGGCGAGGAGGCGCTCTCGCTCGCCTACGAGACGAACGCGCCGGCCGGCCCGGGCGAGACGCCGGGCGACGCGATCCGGCGCCGTCTCGCGGAGACGGCCGAGAAGGAGCTGTGGAACGGCCAGACGCTGGTCGGGCCGCACCGCGACGACCTGCGGTTCCTGTTCGGCGGCCGGGATCTCGCGGCGTTCGGGTCGCGCGGGCAGCAGCGAACGGCCATCCTGGCGCTGAAGCTCGCCGAGCTCGACCTGCTCGCCCGCGGCGATGGCGTGGCACCGCTGCTCCTGCTCGACGACGTGTTCAGCGAGCTCGACCCCGAGCGGCGCGGCCACCTGGTGCGCCGGATCCGCGCGCTGCCGCAGGCCTTCGTCACCACGACCGCGCTCGAGGACCTCGACCCCGCGCTCGTGGCGGAGTCGGCGGCCTGGCGCGTCACACCCGGCCGGCTGGAGCGCCTGCCGTGACGAACGGCCGCCGCCGCCCCATGCGCCGGCTCGGCGACCTGCTCCCGGAGGCGGCGGCGTCCCTCGGCCTGGAGGACGAGCTGCGGCTGGCCCGGGCGATGTCCGCCTGGGAGCGACTCGTCGCCGAGCATCTTCCCGCGGCCGCCGGCGCGTCCCGGCTGGTGGGGATGCAGGGGGACGCGCTGCTCGTGACCGCCGCCTCGTCGGTCGTGGCATCGGAGCTCCGGCTCCGCTCCGCGCTGCTGCTGGCCAGGCTGGCGGCGGCGCCCGGCGGTGTCCGTGCGCGCGAGCTGAGGGTCGTCGTCCGACGCCCGGAAACGGGCCGGTCGGGCCTGCCCCCCGTGTAGACTCGGCGCCATGGCGGTCCGGCTGCACACGAACTCCGGGCTGGTGCCCGAGCGGGAGCGCCTCGAATCCTCGCCGGACACCGTGCTCGTCCATGCCCCGTCGATCGGTGCGACGGTGCGCTCGAAGGGCACCCTCTACGCGATCGCGACCGCGCAGGGTGCGCCGGCCCGGGCGCGCGAGACGACACGCTCGCTGCTGGAGACGATCCAGCACGAGTACTACTACGACGAGTCCGCCGGCATCGCGATGTGCCTGGAGAAGGCCGTGCGCGTGGCGAACCGCCGCCTGCTGCACGCGGGCGACCTCCACCTCCCCGCCGGCCGGTCCATCGGCGCGGTCGTGGCCGTGGTCCGCGAGCGCGAGCTGTACGTGGCCACGGTCGGCGACGCCGACGCGTTCCTGGCCCGCCACGGCGAGCTGCTGACGATCCCCGACGAGGAGCGCGGGCCGGGGCTGCCGACGCGCGGCGACCTGCACGTCGACGTCTGGCGCGGGGAGCTGCTGGTGGCCGACGTCCTCGTGCTCGCCACCGGCGACCTGGTGCAGCGACTCGGAACCGAGGAGATCCGCCAGGCGGTCACGACGCTGCAGCCGGCGGCGGCGGCCGAGCACCTCCACCATCGGCTCGTCACCGAGGGCGCCGCCGGGTCGGATGCCGTCCTCGTCGTCGAGGCCTCCGAGGTGCCGGCGACGCGCATCGAGCACCACCTCGTGCCGGTGCGGCCGGCCGAGCCGCTCGCCGGAGCCCCCGAGCGCTCGCCGATCCCACTCGCGGACACGGTCGTCGAGCGGGTGACGGCCGTGCAGGGCTCGGCGCTGCGGATGCGCGGCGCCTGGGGCAGGGCCGCGGTCGCCCTGTACGACGCGCTGCTCGAGATGATGCCGCGCCGGGGCACGTCCCAGCAGCAGGTGCGCTCGGCGACGGACCGCCGGGCCGCCGAGCGCCGGGCCGCCCGGGCCATCCTCGCCGTCCTGGCGGTCATCCTGCTGGCCGGGGTCGGCAACTGGGCGGTGAACGGCGGGAATCGGCGGCAGGCGCAGGAGATCGTCAAGGCCAACGCCGGCGAGGATGCGCTGACGGCCGCGCAGCAGGACATCGCGCAGGTGTTCGGTGGCGGCAACCTCATCAAGGCGGATCCACAGCAGGCCCTCGTGGCCCTGCACGACGCCTGGCACCAGCTGAACGTGGCGCAGGGAGCCGGCGTGGAGCAGGCGACGCTGCAGCCGTACCTCGACCAGGTGACGGGCGGGCTCGACCAGCTGTACGGGACCGTGCAGACCTCCGCGACCCTGGTCGCGACGATGCAGAAGCTCGATCCGGCCGCCGAGCTGTCCGGCCTGGTGCTCGGGCCCGACGGCGCGTTGTACTCGATCGACCGGACCGCGCACACCGTGGTGCGCTTCGACCTCGCGAAGAAGACCGTCGCGGTCGTGGTGCGGGCGGGCAGCGGGAGCGCGGCCGCGATGGGCGACCCCTGGCTGCTGACGGCGGGCGGTCCGGACGTCGTCATCCTCGACCGGAACGGCGCGCTGTGGCGCTGGCGCCCGGCGGACCGGAACGGGCACGGCACGTTCGGGCCGATCTCGCTGAACCACTCGGTCACGTGGGGTTCCGACGTGACCGACATCGCCACCTACGTCCACAACGCGGACGCGGGCCTCTACAACCTGTACGTCGTGGACCCCAGCTCCAAGCAGATCCTCCGCTACGCCCCGGCGGCCGACGGGAGCGGCTTCCCGTCCGATCCGACCGGCTACCTGGCGACGGCGCAGGACGTGTCCGGCTTCGAGCAGATCTTCATCGACGGCGACATCTACGCGCTCGGGACCGACACCGTGACGCGGTTCGTGGGCGGCCGGCCCGACTCGTCGTTCACGCTCGCGACTCCGCCGGACAACGCGGACCTGCGGCCCGGCCATCACTACGAGCTGCTGACCGCGACCGACACGCGCGGGCAGGGGACGCTGTACGTGTACGACTCGACGCACCAGCGGATCCTCGCCTTCGACAAGGCGTACGGCGACTACCAGGGCCAGTACATCGAGGCCAGCGGAGCGGCGCCGTTCGCCGACCTGCGCGGCATGGTCCTGCTGCCGGGCACCACCCCGTCGATCGCCTGGGTCACCGGCGACCGCCTGTTCGTGACGCCGCTGCGGGCCGTGGCGAGCGCGTCCGCGTCGCCCGCCCCGTCACCCACGCCGCGGGCGACCAAGAGGCCGGTCGCCACCAAGCGCCCGGTCGCGACCCGGCGCCCCACGCCTCGCCCGACCGTCGTGCCCTGAGCCCGGGTCGCGACGCGACTGCGCCGCCGGGGCAGGGAGCCGGGAGGGAGCCGGAAAGGGCCCCGTGTAGAATCCCGGCATGGCCGCGGACGGACTGCGCGAGATGGTCGTCGAGAGCGTGCGGGTCCACATGCTCTCCAGCCAGCACGTCGTGATCCTCAAGGAGGTCGGGCGCGAACGCTACCTCCCGATCTGGGTCGGCGTGTGGGAGGCGAACGCGATCGCGATGAAGCTCCAGGACCTGAAGCCGGAGCGACCGCTCACCCACGACCTGTTCGTCTCGACGTTGGAGCGCCTGGGGGCGACCATCCGGCAGGTGGTGGTCTCCGACCTCGCCGACGAGACGTTCCGGGCGCGCATGTACCTCGAGCTCGACGGCCGATCGCTCGACGTGGACGCGCGGCCGAGCGACGCGATCGCGCTGGCGATCCGCGGCGGCGTGACGATCTACGCGACCCAGTCGGTGCTCGATCGCGCCGGGGTGGAGCCGGATTCCGAGGACGAGGAGCAGGGGGCCGACCAGCTCGCCGTCTTCCGCGACTTCGTGAACTCGCTCGACATCGACCTGGGCGACACGCCCGGGGGGCCGGAGGGCCTTCCCGGCCGGTAGGCCCGGACGATCACTCGACGACGGGGGTCCCGCGGCGCAGCGCCGCCCGGCGGTTCGCCCAGAGGCGCAGGCGGAGCATCCAGAAGTCGCGCACGGCGCGCAGCACCACGGCCGGGTTCGCACCGCTGGCGCGCCCCGCCGTCCTCGGGTAGTGCGGCACCCCCACCTGCGCGAGGCGTCCGCCCCGCGCCCTGAACTTGATCAGCATCTCGGCGGAGAGGAACGCGCCGCCGGACTCCAGGCGGACGCCGTGCAGGGAGTCGCGGCGGAAGACCTTGCAGGCGCAGTCCACGTCACGCACCCCGAGCCCGAAGAAGAGCCGCAGCGCGAGCCGGTAGAGACGCGCGTACACGAGGCGCACGGGCGCGTCGGCACGGCGGATCCGGTACCCGACGACCGCGTCCGGGGCGGCGGAGGTCGCGTCGGCGGAGGTCGCGTCGGCGGCGTGGGGGCGTGACGCCCCTTCGGCCACCCCT
>JAJYGK010000016.1 GCA_021790715.1 Chloroflexota bacterium | reverse complement strand
GCCGTTCCCGGACGCGTCCTTCGACGTCGTCGTGAGCACCTTCTCGATGCACCACTGGGCCGACCCGGATGCCGGGTTCGCCGAGATCCACCGCGTGCTGCGCCCCGGCGGGCATGCGCTGGTGTGGGACTTCTCGCCGCGCATCCGCCGCTTCGAGGGCGTGACGCCCGACCCGGCCGACGTGGCCGCGCGGTCGCCGTTCGGCGGGGCGGCCGTCCGGCCCTGGCGCTGGCCGTGGCCGCTGCGCCTGTCGCAGCGCGTCGAGGTCGTCCGCCGCGACGCGGGGACGGAGCCGGCGTGACGTGACCGGCCGGGGCCGGGACGGAGCACCCTCCACGCCCGGCGCAACCCCGGAAGCCACCCGCGGCGCAAGTCCGGACGCCACGCCGGGTGCCACCCCCGGCGCCCCTGCGGGCAGGCGCCGGATACGTCGCGGACTCGTGCGCGCGTACATCGGGCTCGGCGCGAACGTGGGCGACGCGCCGGGGACGCTCGGGGCCGCCGTGCGCGCCCTGGCCGCGCTTCCCGGTGCCTCGCTCGCCGGTGTCTCGCAGCTGTACGTCACGCGCCCCGTCGGCGGCGTGGACCAGGCGGACTTCCACAACGCGGTCGTGGCCCTGGACGTGCCGGCCGGCCCCGACGACGAGACCGGCGCGCTGGCGCTGCTCGTCGCGCTCAAGGGCCTCGAGCGCGCCTTCGGGCGTCGGGCGCGCGAGCGGTGGGGCCCGCGCGAGCTCGACCTCGACCTGCTGCTGTTCGGCGACGCCCGGCTGAGCGTCCGGCGACCGCCCGAGGGCGTCTCGCTCGACCCCGGGCACCGGGACCGGCTGCTGGTGGTGCCGCACCCGGAGGCGGCGGATCGGCTGTTCGTGCTGGCCCCCCTGGCCGACCTCGACGCGGATCTCGTGCCGCCCGGATGGGACGAGACGGTCTCGACGGCGCGGGACCGGCGGCTGGCGGCCGAGGGGGCCGCCGCGGTCCGCGCGGTCGGTCGCTGGACCGGCGCCGGGTGGGCGCCCCGTCGCCGTCTCTAGAGGCGCACCGACGGGGGCCGCTGCCGGTCGAACATGTGCACCGTGTCGACGAAACGCACCTGCTTGGTCCGGTACGCCATCACGAGCGAGTGCGTGCGGGCGCCCCCGCCGAAGAACCGGACGCCGTGGAGCAGCTCTCCGTCCGTGACGCCGGTCGCCGCGAAGACCAGGTCGTCGCCGGGCGCGAGATCGTCGGTGCGGAAGATCCGGTCCAGGTCGGTGTGGCCCATCGCGGCCGCGCGCTGCCGCTCGCCGTCGTTGCGGAACCGGAACCGCGCCTGGATCTCCCCGCCGAGGCACTTCAGCGCGGCGGCCGTCAGCACGCCCTCCGGGGCACCGCCGATCCCCATCACGGCGTGGACGCCGGTCCCGCTGACCGCCGCGCTCACGGCGGCCGTGATGTCGCCGTCGCTGATGAGCTTGATCCTGGCGCCCGACTGCCGGACCTCGTCGATGAGGTCGGCGTGGCGGGGCCGGTCGAGGATCACGATCGTGATGTCGCGCGGCGAACGGCCGAGCGCCTCGGCGATGATCGCGACGTTCGCGCGTGGCGGCAGCGTGATGTCCACCTTGCCGGCCGCGACGGGTCCGACGCAGAGCTTCTCGAGATAGGTGTCGGGCGCGTGGAGCAGCCCGCCCTTCTCGGACGCCGCGAGGACGGTGATCGCGTTTCCCTGGCCGCCGGCGACGAGGTTCGTTCCCTCCAGCGGGTCGACCGCGATGTCGATCTCGGGCTGCCCGGCGACCCGGGCGCCGACCTCCTCGCCGATGTAGAGCATCGGCGCCCTGTCGCGCTCGCCCTCGCCGATGACGATGCGGCCCCACATGGGGATCTCGTCCATGGCGTGGCGCATCGCCTGTGTCGCGGCCTCGTCTGCGCCCATCGTGTCGCCGCGCCCCATCAGGCGGGCGGAGTCGATCGCCGCGGCCTCGGTGACGCGGATCATCTCGAGGGCGAGGATCTCTTCCATCGGATGCATCACCCCCATCTGTGCCGCTCGTCGCGACGACCCGCGCGTCTCGCGCGAGCTTCGCGCCGCCCGTGCCTGCCTGCTCGTCCTCGCGCGCTCCCGCGCCGCCGGCCCACCGTCACGTCCGCGACTCCCGCGCCGGACCGGCTGCTACCGCCGGAAGTGGCGGCGTCCCGTGAACACCATCGCCATGTGGTGGCGGTCCGCCACCTCGATCGACATCTCGTCGCGGCTCGAGCCGCCCGGCTGGATGATCGCCGTCACGCCGCGCTCGGCCGCGAGCTGGATCGCGTCGGCGAACGGGAAGTAGGCGTCGCAGCCCATGCAGCTCAGCTTCGCCCGGTCGGCCGCCTTGTGGAGCGCGATCTCGACCGCCGACATCCGGCTGGTCTGCCCGGCGCCGACGCCCACGATCGCCATGTTCCGCGCGAGGACGACGGCGTTGCTCGGCACGTGCTTGACAGCGCGCCAGGCGAACAGCAGGTCCGTCAGCTCCTCGAGGGTCGGACGGCGCTGTGTCACGACGCGCATCTGCTGGCGGTCCGGATCGAGCCGGTCGAACGTCTCGACGAGGACGCCGCCCCCGATGCGCCGGAAGTCGAGGTTGGCCATGCCGTAGTCGGAGAGCCCGGCGCCGGGGCTGGGCGGCACGCGGAGGAGCCGGAGTTCCGGCTTCTGGGTCAGCACCGCGAGCGCGGCCTCGTCGAACCCCGGTGCGACGACGGCCTCGTACTGGTTCGCCAGGATGGCGTTCGCCGTGGCGGCGTCGATGGGCCGGTTCGCGGCGACGACCGAGCCGCCCGCGGACACGGGATCGCCGTCGAGCGCGCGCCGATACGCATCGCACAGGTCGTCGCGCGATGCGAGCGCGACCGGCGTGATGCCCTTCGTCATGCAGACGGCCGGGGCCGCGAAGTCCGACACGATGCGGAAGCCGGCGTCCATGGCGAGGATGTCGTTGAACGACGGGGCCGGTCCCTGGAGCTGCGTCGCGTCGGCCAGCGAGCCCTGGCGGTGGGTCGTCTCCCGGTAGAACGCGGCCCGCTGGTGCGGGTTCTCGCCGTACTCGAGGTCGGTCTTCTTCTCCAGGACCAGCGTGAGCTGCTCGGGGAACCGCACGCCGCTCACGTGGTTGAGGTACGCGGCGACCTCGGCGTTGTACGCGGCCACGGTCGCGAACGCCTGGGCCGCGAGGCGCGCCCGCAGCTCGGCGGAGACGGTGCCCCGCAGCCGGAGGTCTGCCACGACGTCGCGGTAGCGCGCCGGGTCGGACACGGCGGTCACGCCGGCGAAGTTGCGGGCTGCCGCCGACAGGAGGGCCACGCCCCCGACGTCGATCATCTCGACGGCGTCCTCGAGCGGCAGCAGCCGGGCGCCCACCTGCGGCGCGAACGGCCGGACGTTGACGACCACGAGGTCGATCAGGCCGATGTGTTGCGCGGCCAGCTCGGCGAGTTCCTCGTCCCGGTCGCGCCGGGCCAGGATCCCGGCGTAGATCGCCGGATGGAACGTCTTGACCTGGCCGCCCAGCAGGGACGGGATCGACGTCAGGTCGCCGACCGGCGCAACCTCGATCCCCTCCGCGCCGAGGTGCTCGCGCGTCCCGTCGGTCGCGAACACCTCGACCTGCAACGCGAGCAGGTCCCGGGCGAGAGACGCGATCCCGTCGCGATCGGCGACCGACAGCAGGGCGCGCACCCGTTCCTCCAGTGCGACAGGCGGGCGGCGACGCGGATCCAGAGGCAGAACGCACGCCGTCGTAGGGCGACGAGAGTATAGCAACCGCTCTCCGCGCGCCCCGGAGGCCGATCCGGCCGGCCGCCTCGTCCCGGTCGTCGGGCCGTCGTGCCGTCCCCCCCGGGCGTGCCGCGATGCCCCGCCGTTCCCTCGCGCTGCCCGTGGCGCGCCGCCGCCCCGCCGGCCCGCCGGACCCGGTATCCTCCCGCACGAGAGGCCCGTCGCCACCGGGCGACCGATCGGAGACGCTGGTTTGACGCTGCTGCCCTGGGACTACTTCTTCCGCCCGTTCAACTCGATCGAGTTCCCCGACCTGCTGACGCCGGTGTGGGTGCTCGCGCTCGTCCTGCTCGTCGCGCAGGTGGTCCTCTACAACGTCCGAACTCGCCAGCTCCGCCGGCACGAGCCCCTCGTCTCGATGCAGGAGTGGCTGCTCTGGACGGGCGTCATCACGTTCTCGCTGCTGCTCATCGAGGCCGTGTTCGCCTGGTACTTCCTCTTCGTGCTCGTGACGCTGATCGCAGGGCTTGCGGCCTACGTCTGGGTGCGCTTCTTCCGGTTCCCGCCGGTCATCGCTCAGTACAACGAGTACCTGCGCCGCACGCGGTTCTTCAGCCAGGCCAAGTACAAGCACCCCGAGGCGACGATCCGCCCCAGCCGCCGGAAGCGCCGCTCCCGCTGAGCCGTCGCGGGGCGCCGGGTCACACCTTCGGGGGCATCGACATCCGAGGCGTCGACCGGCGCACTCGGCCGGCCGCCGGTGCGCGAGCGTAGGATGGCCGCTCGCGGGCGGCTCGTCTCCGCGCCCGCACCGCCAGGGGGTCGGCCATGGATATCCGCCGGTTCGGGCCGGGGCACCGCCGCCCCGACGGGCCGCCGGGGACGCAGGGCGTCACCGGCCAGGTCATCCATCACGACGGGCGGGGCACCATCGCGGAGCTCGCCTTCACCCCCAGCGCGGTGATCGCCGCGCACACCAACCCCAACATGACCTACTTCATCGTCGTCAGCGGCGGCGGATGGGTGCAGGTCGGCGAGGAGCGCGCCCGGGTCAGCCACGGCGAGGCGGTGGTCTGGCCGGCCGGCGAGCTGCACGGTGCGTGGACGGACGGCACCGAGATGCGCGCCCTGGTCGTCGAGTTCTCCGGCGACGGCGGTGGGGACGTGCTGGAGGGCGGCGCGATCGAGCGTCTCGAGGCCCCCGGAGACGTGCCCGGCCCCCCGGGTGACGCGCATGCATCGCCGGAGCCGCGGGGTTCCGATCGTGGCAACCCGGAGCCCGGCCGCGGGTCGCTCGCCGAGCGACCGCAGGTGGGCCGTCGTGCACACGACGAATCCGCCGGCGAACCGTGGTGAGCGCGGGCTGATGCGCTTCGGCTTCGCCATCACGACCGGCGATCCGACGGCGTCGGCGCGGCTGGCGCGCGAGGCGGA
>JAJYGK010000123.1 GCA_021790715.1 Chloroflexota bacterium | reverse complement strand
CTCTCCGGTGGCGATCGTGATCGAGCCCCAGACCTTCGAGGTGCGGCTGACGAGCGTCGACTGCTGCCCGAGCAGCACCTGGTGGACTCGCCACCCGATCGTCGAGCCGGGCCCGACGCGCCAGACCCCGTCGACTGACGTGACGCCGGCCGCGACGGGCGCCACGCGGGGCAGCGTCAACCTGCCGGGGGCCGTGAGCGTGTGGGAGTAGACGATGGTGCCGGCAGCTGCGACGAGCACCACGCCTGCGACGATGCCGGCGACCCGTCTGCCCCGCCGGCTGCCCCGCCGGCGCGCGGGCCCGGTCATGCGGGGTTTCCTTCGCCGGGAGCCGCTTCCCGGCCTGCCGGGTCGTCGGCCGGGACGGGCGTGCCCAGCGCACGGATGCGGAAGACGGGGAACTGCCCGGCGATCGGCTCGAATGCGGCGAGCGGCGCACGGTGGTCCACGGGCACGAACGAGCGGGCTGCGGGCGCGACCTGCAGGTGCCGCCGGAGGATGGGTGCCCGTGCATCCGGGGAGACCTCCTCGAGAACCACCGCCGTCCGGTGGCCCCGGCGCAGCACCGCGGACCCGTTCGCCGCACGCACGTTGGCGACCCAGGCCGCCCGCTCGCCCAGCATCGACACGAGGTAGCGCTCGCCGTCCAGGTCGGCCTCGATGAGCGGGAACGAGATCGGGCGTCCCGACCGCCGCCCGCGCACCTCGAGTGTCACCAGCCGGCGCGGGCCGACCCCGAGCGAGCCGAGGAGCGCCCAGCCGCGGTTGAGCACGGCGGCCACGCGGTTCGGGCGCCCACGGCGGTACATCCATCGCTCGTTCCGGTGCACGAGTCCGTTGGGAAGCGTCATCGCCCTGACCTCGTCACTCTCGCCCTGCTAGCCTGTGCGCGGCGAGATGCCGCATAGTATATGCCGAACTTGGGATGCCATGTCTCAATCTGCGACAGGACCCGCTCAACCGCCGACCCAGCTGCCCGCAGCCATCGGCCGGCGGCGCCAGCGGCTCTCCGACCAGGAGACGGAGCGCCGCATGCTCGACGCTGCAGTGGCGATGGTCAACGAGACGGGCCTGACGGTGAGCCTCGATCACCTGAGCTTCGAGGACGTGATCCGTGACGCGCGCGTGTCGAGGAGCACCGTCTACCGTCGCTGGCCGTACAAGGATCTCTTCCTCGGCGACCTGCTGCGGGAACTGGCCGGCGCGGCGACACCGGCCGTGATCTCCAGCGAGGAGACGTCGGTCCCGGAGATCCGGCAGGTCGTCCTGGAGCACGTGGACTGGCTCAGGCCGCCGGATCGGCGCCCGGAGCTGATCCTCGAGCTGATCCGTCGCGTGGCGGTGACCGAATTCGAGACCATGCATCGCTCGACCGAATGGCGCACGTACCTCGCGCTGCACGCGACGTACCTCAGCATCGCCGACGAGGACCTCCGGCGCGACCTGCGGGAAGGGCTCGCCCGTTCGGAGCGGGACTTCGTCTCCCGCATTGCGCAGGCCTGGCAGCGCCTGGTCGCGCTCTTCGGCTACCGCCTGCGCCCGCAGCTCGGCGCGACGTACGAGGATTTCGCCAGCATGGCCAGTGCCGACCTGCGCGGGCACGTCATCCTGTCACTCGCCGACCCGGACATCGGCTCGCGGCGATTGCACGTCCGACCCTTCGGGGCGTCACAGGAGGCGGACTGGTCTCCCCCCGGCCTCGCCCTCGCCAGCATCGCCCAGGTCTTCTTCGAGCCGGACCCCGAGGTCCGGTGGGGCGAGGAACGGTGCACGGCGCTCCTCCAGGCACTCGGGGTGTCCGACCCGCCGGACGAGAGCGGCGACCAGCAGTCGGGCGACACCCTGCCCGAGGGTGACGCGGGGGACGCCTGATCCCTCGTGGGCTCGCGCGCGATCGCGCGCCTGTGGGCCGAATGTGCGCCTGCGCGTCGCATCGTGGACAATCGCTCGACCGCTCGAGCGCACTCGCTCGCCGGCGCGCTCGCGGGTTCGCCGTCTCGCTCGCCGGCCCGCCAGGAGGAGATGCCGTGCCGGAGGTCGTCGCAGTCGGGCTCGATCACCCGCGCGGGCTCGCGTTCGGCCCGGATGGGCTCCTCTACGTCGCGGAGGGCGGGCGCGGCGGAGCGAGCTCGACCGTCGGTCGGTGCCCCCAGATCCCACCGCCGATCGGCCCGTACACCGGCGGCATGACGGCGAGGATCTCCCGGATCCGATCGGACGGGGTTCGCGAGACGGTCGTCGACGGCCTGCCGTCGTCGCAGTCGAGCGCAGGGTCCGGCGGGGCCGTGTCGGGCGTGGCGGACGTGGCCTTCGTCGGCGACACGCTCTACGCGCTGGTCGCCGGCGCGGGATGCTCGCACGGGCTCGAAGGAACGGCGAACGGCGTGTATCGCATCGAGCCGTCACGTGGTCCCGAGCCGCTGGCCGACCTCGGAGCGTTCCGCCGGTCCCTCCCGGTCGCGCGGCCCGATCCCGACGACGACGAGTACGACGGGACGTGGTACGGGATGGCCGTCGACGGCACGACGCTGTACGTCGTCGAGCCGAACCACGGCGAGGTGGACCGGGTCGCCGTCGACGGCCGGGTCGAGCGCGTCGTCGACGTCTCGGCGCTCGAGGGCCACGCCGTCCCCACCGCGATCGCGTCGGGCGACGGGTTGTTCGTGGCCAACCTCGGGCGGTTCCCGATCCGGGCCGGTTCGTCGAGGGTGCTGCGGATCGCCGGCGGGGCGGCGGCGACGTGGGCGACCGGGCTGACCGCGGTCGTCGGGCTCGCGTTCGGCCCCGACGATCGGCTGTACGCGCTCGAGCTCTCGGTGCCTGCGGAGCCGTCTCGGCCGGTGCCGGGGACCGGCCGCCTCGTCCGGCTGCGCGATGACGGGCTCGACGTGGTGGCATCCGGCCTCGACCTCCCGACCGGCCTCGCCTTCGGGCCGGACGGGAGCGCCCACGTGTCCATTCGCGGCCTGGGACCCGCGGGCTCGGGGGCGATCGTGCGCATCGAGGTCGCCTGAGCCGGCACGGCACCGGGCCGGCGTCTCGGTGAGCCGACGGGCGGGCCCACGTCCCGGGCGACCGACCTGTTCCCCGCGGTGGCGGCCCGCTCAGCGGTGGGCGTCCAGCGGCTCGCTGTCCTCCGGTCCCGCGGCGAGCCCGGTCCGGCGCCAGGCGGCGTAGGCGGTCACCAGCCCGTCCTCGTCCACCGTGAGCTCGCCCTCGAACGTGCCGCTCGCGTAGCGGTACGTGAACTCGTCGACCCGCCGGTACGCCTGGGACGCCTTCTCCACGGTCAGGCCGGGGAAGCGGACCCAGGCGGCCCGGATCGTCTGCGAGCCGCCGAGACCGAGATGGAGCCGGCGGATCGGGAGGGTGTTCGTGGACGGGCTGCACCCGAGGTCGACGTCGGTGCAGCCGCGCAGCGCGTTGGCCGGCCTGCCGTCGACGGTCCAGCGCCCCTTCGCGTCTCGGAGCAGCTCGAGCGTCCGTTGGGTGAAACCCCGGAGGTCCCGGACGTGGACCGCCGTGGTCAGGCCTGCCGGGTCGGCGAGCACGCGGTACTCGATCCGGACCGGGACGCCGTCCTCCGCGCCGAGGACGGTCCCCACGAGCGAGAGCCCGGTGTCGCGGAGCGTGAGCGTGCAGTGCTCGTCGGCCTCGACCCCGTCACTCCGCCGCCAGCACACCCGTCGCGTCGTCACGACGACAGGCTAGGACATTCGGGGCGGACGTCGCCCGGGGCCTGCGCACGGTGCCGTCGGGCCCGGTGGAGCCCGGGTTCGTGCCCGTGCGCGGTGCGCTGGGCGGCGGCCGCCGCGTTCTCGCGGCGCTCCCGGTGTCCGCCGGCCACACCGGTTGGCGCCGCATGTCGTCCCGCGGCGCTTGGCACGCTGGCGATGAGCGTCGATACTGCCCGCGTGTCGCCCATCAGCGCCGCCCCGGACCGCCGACGGCTGACCGCCCTGCGCCTGGCGTCCCAGTGGATCGGCGGACGCGACGGCGCGACCCCCGGCGATGTCGTCCGCTGGATGCTCGCCCTGCAGGGGCAGGACTTCCCCGGTGCCAAGTGGTCCGTCGGTCTCCGCCAGTCCAGTTCCGGTGAGACCGCTGTCGACGCGGCGTTCCACGCCGGCGAGATCGTGCGGTCGTGGCCGTTGCGGGGGACCCTGCATCTGGTGACCGCGGAGGACCTGGGCTGGCTGCTCGCGCTGACGGCGCCCCGCATGCTCGGGGCTGCCGCCGCCCGCCGCGCCTCTCTCGGCCTCACCGACGCGGACGTGGAGCGTGCCCGCGAGGTCGCCATGGCCTCGCTCTCCGGGGGCCGGGTCCTCGCCCGGCGTGCGCTGCTGTCCGTGATCGCGCGCGGCGGCGTCGACGTCAGCGGCCAGCGCGGCTACCACGTCCTCCGGTACCTCGCGCAGACCGGCACGCTGGTCCTCGGCGCGCCGCAGGGCGGGCAGCAGGCGTTCGCGCTGCTCGACGAGTGGGTGCGGACGCCGCGGCGCCCGGAGCGCGACGAGGCGCTGGGTGAGCTGGCGTTCCGCTTCTTCCGCAGCCACGGGCCGGCGACCGTCCGGGACCTGGCCCGCTGGTCTGCCCTGACGCTGACCGACGTGCGCCGCGGCCTGGCGGTCTGCGGGACGCGACTGGCCGCGCTCGAGGTCGATGGGACGACCTACCACCTGGGACCGCAGATCCTCGACGGGGCATCACCCGATCCCGCCGTGCACCTGCTGCCCGGATTCGACGAGTACCTGCTGGGCTACGCGGATCGATCCGCAGTACTCCCGCCGGAGCACGCCGGGGTGGTGGTCCCCGGAGGCAACGGCATGTTCCGGCCCACCATCGTGGCCGACGGCGAGGTGCGGGGCACCTGGCGGCGGACTGTCACCGCGCGCGAGGTGGTGATCGAACCGCGGCTGTTCGGGCCGCTGTCAGGCACGCTGCAGGATGGTCTCGCCGTCGCGGCCGGCGCATACGGTGCCTACCTGGGCCGGCCGGCGAGACTGGCGTGGGGCACCACGGACGATGCCCCACCCGCGCGAGATCCGGCAGGAGCCTGACGCTCCAATGGTCGGCGCCGACGGGCGTCGACCCTCATGGGCGAATGGTGGTGCCGAAGCCGGGGATCGAACCCGGACGACCTTGCGGTCAACGGTTTTTGAGGAAGTTGAGCCGGCGCTCGATGAGGCGCT
>JAJYGK010000090.1 GCA_021790715.1 Chloroflexota bacterium | reverse complement strand
CGAGGCGATCTGCATCGGCCCGGCGGAGGCGAAGCGCAGCTACCTCTCGCCCGCCGCCGTCATCTCGGCCGCCGTCGTCACCGGCTGCGACGCGATCCACCCGGGGTACGGCTTCCTCTCCGAGGACGACGCCTTCGCCGACACCGTCCGCGCCCACGGCCTGACCTTCATCGGGCCGCCGGCGGAGGTCCTCGAGCGCTTCGCGTCGAAGGCGGCCACGCGGCGCCTGCTGGCCGAGCACGGCCTGCCCACGATCCCCGGCTCGGGCCTGCTGCGCGACGACGCGCATGCGCTCGACGAGGCGGAGCGCATCGGCTACCCGGTGCTCGTCAAGCCGTCGGCGGGCGGCGGCGGCAAGGGCATGCGCATGGTCCGCTCCCCCCGCGAGCTCGAGCAGGCGCTCCCGATCTGCCGCTCCGAGGCGCGTGCCGCGTTCGGCGACGACAGCCTCTACCTCGAGAAGTGGCTCGAGGAGAACCGGCACGTCGAGGTGCAGGTGATCGTCGATCGCTACGGCAACGGCGTGCACCTCGGCGAGCGCGACTGCTCCGTCCAGCGCCGCCACCAGAAGCTGATCGAGGAGGCGCCCACCCCGGCCCTCGGGCCAGAGAGCCGGCGCCACCTGGCCGAGGCGGCGGTGCGCGCGATCGTCGAGGCCGGCTACGAGAACGTCGGGACGCTCGAGTTCCTGGTCGACAACGAGGGGAACTACTTCTTCATCGAGATCAACTGCCGGATCCAGGTCGAGCACCCGGTGACGGAGATGCTGACCGGCATCGACATGGTCGCCGAGCAGATCCGCATCGCGGCCGGCGAGCCGCTGGGCTACTCGCAGGCGGACATCGAGCTGCGCGGGCACGCGATCGAGTTCCGCATCGCGGCCGAGGACATCGCGCACGACTTCCGCCCGGAGGCCGGCACGATCGAGGCCTACCTGCCGCCGGGCGGACCGGGCGTGCGGATGGACAGCCACATCTACGCCGGCTACGAGGTGCCCCCGTACTACGATTCGCTGCTCGGGAAGCTGATCGTGCACGGACCGGACCGGCGGACGGCCATCGCCCGCGCGCGGACCGCGCTGTCCGAGCTGCGGGTGGAGGGGCTCGCGACCACGACCGCGCTCCACCGCGCGATCCTGTCGCACCCGGTCTTCCTCGACGGCAACTTCACGACGAACCTGCTCGACCGCGTGGGCCCGGGCGCGTTCGTCACGGCGGCGCGCGAACAGGTGAGGGGAGAGGCATGACGGACGAGCGCGGCCAGGCCGGAGGCATGCACGGCGCGAGCGGAGCGACGTCCGCTCCCGAACCCGTCACTCTCACGACCCGCGAGATCCAGGGGCTGATCCCCCATCGCTGGCCCTTCCTCCTCGTCGACCGCATCGTCGAGTACGACCCCGACCACGCGCGGATCGTCGGCCAGAAGGCCGTGACCGCCACCGAGTGGTACTTCCAGGGCCACTTCCCCGGCCAGCCCGTCATGCCCGGCGTGCTGCAGGTCGAGGCGCTTGCCCAGACGATGGCCGTCTACGTCGCGAAGCAGCCCGGCTTCGGCGACACCATGGGCCTCTTCGCGAGCATCGACGAGTGCCGCTTCAAGCGGATCGTGGTGCCCGGCGACACGCTCCGGCTCGAGGTCACGATGGAGAAGCTCGGCCGGCGGTTCGGCCGCGGCCACGCGGTCGCGAGCGTCGACGGCGAGGTCGCCTGCGAGGCCCAGCTCGCGTTCATCATCCCGCCCCCGGGGACGCTCCGCTGACGCGGGCGCCGGCCCGGCCATCCGACCGTTCGAGGAGACCATGATCCGCATCGCCCTGCTGTCCGACATCCACGGCAACATCGCCGCGCTCGACGCGGCGCTGGCCGACGTGCACCGCGAGAGCCCCGACCTGATCGCCGTGCTCGGCGACTACGTGCTCAACGGTCCCCGGCCGGCCGAGGTCGTGGACCGGGTGCGCGAGCTCGAGGCGCGGGGCGCCGTCGTGATCCAGGGCAACACCGACGTGGCCGTCGCCGACCTCGACATGGCCGGGGCGTTCCCGTGGTTCGACGAGGTGCCGCACGTGAACGTGGTCGCGGCCGAGTGGGCGCACGAGGCGCTGGGCGACGAGCCGCTCGACTGGCTGCGCCGGCTGCCCTCCGAGCGACGGGCGACCGCGGGCGACACGATGGTGCTCTTCTGCCACGGCTCGCCCGGGAGCCAGACGCAGGGGATGGCCGCCGAGATGGACGCGGCGGCCGTGGTCGAGCGGGTGGCCCGCACCGATGCCCGGATCATCTGCGTCGGGCACACGCACATCGCCGACGTGCGCGACCTCGGCTGGAAGCAGGTGGTGAACCCCGGCTCGTGCGGGTACGCGTTCGACGGGGACCCGGGGGCGGCCTGGGCGCTGCTGGAGATCGACGGCGACCGGGCCGAGGCGACGCTGCGGCGGACGACGTACGACACCCGCGTCGTGAGCGACGAGCTGTCCGAGCGCGGGCTGGCGGGCGACGTGTACCGTGCCGCGACCGTCCGCACGGGGCGCTTCGTCCGGTGAT
The DNA here is from genome assembly GCA_021790715.1 of Chloroflexota bacterium. Taxonomy (GTDB): domain Bacteria; phylum Chloroflexota; class Limnocylindria; order Limnocylindrales; family CSP1-4; genus JAJYNJ01. The sequence goes on along the minus strand of JAJYGK010000090.1, from coordinate 2,660 downwards.
CGCGGCCATCGCGGAGCGGCGGCGGGTCGTGGTCACGGGGGCGGGCGCGGTCACGCCGCTCGGCCCCGACCTCGCCACGACCTGGGAGCGGCTGCTCGCCGGCGATTCCGGCATCCGCGCGATCTCGGCCTTCGATCCGTCGCGCGTGCCGGCGCGCATCGCCGGGGAGGCGCGCGAGGCCGACGCATCCCGCGTCCTCGACCGCAAGGCCGTGCGCCGGACGGACCGCGCGACGCACCTGTCGCTGCTCGCCACGCAGGAGGCCCTCGCGCAGGCCGGGTTCCCGGAGCGGCTGGAGGGCCCGCTGGCCGACGCCACCGGCGCGTTCATCGGGACCGGCTTCGGCGGCTCGGGCACGATCTTCGACGAGATCCGCACGTACGTGGAGCGCGGGCCGGACCGCATCAGCCCCTTCTTCGTGCCGATGTCGATCGCGAACATGACGCCCGGGCACGTGGGGATCGCGTTCGGTGCGCGCGGCCCGAACATGGCGCCCGTCAGCGCCTGCGCGAGCGGCGGCAACGCGATCGGCGAGGCGGCCGAGACCATCCGCCGCGGCGACGCCGAGGTGATGCTGGCCGGCGGCACGGAGGCGCCGGTCGTGGAGGGGATCGTGGCCGCGTTCGCGGCGATGCACGCGCTGAGCACCCGCAACGACGATCCGTCGCGTGCGAGCCGGCCGTTCGACGCCGGGCGCGACGGGTTCGTGCTGGCCGAGGGGGCCGGCACGCTCGTCCTCGAGTCGCTCGAGCATGCGACGCAGCGCGGCGCGCGGATCCTCGCCGAGGTCGAGGGGTACGGTGCGTCGGCCGACGCCTACCACGTGACGCTCCCGCCGCCGGGCGCCGACGGCGCGGTGCGGGCCGCCCGGCGGGCACTCGAGAAGGCGGGCCGCTCGCCGGCCGACGTGGACCTCGTGAGCGCGCACGCGACGAGCACCCCGGAGGGCGACCGCGCCGAGCTGCGGGGCCTGCACGGGCTGCTCGGCGAGGAGGCGCCGCGTGTCGCGGTGACCGCCACGAAGGGCGCGCTGGGGCATACGCTGGGCGCGGCCGGCGCGATCGCGGCGGCCGTGACGATCCGGGCGCTCGAGGCGGGCCGCGTCCCGCCGATCCTGAACCTCGACGAGCCCGACCCCGAGTCGGGATCGCTGGACCTGGTGCGCGGGGAGGCACGGCACGGCACGTACCGGCTGGCGCTGGTGAACGCGTTCGGGTTCGGAGGCCAGAACAGCGTGCTGCTCTTCTCGAAGTGGGGCGAGGCGTGACCGGCGAAGGCCGGGACGAACGGGACGGCGTGCCGCCGTCACCCGCCGAGGCGACCCCCGGTCCCGCGGAGACGGAGCAGATCCTCGCCCTGATCGACCGGCTGGAGGACCTGCTCGATCGGTCGGACCTGGCGGAGCTGGAGGTGCAGGCGGGCGAGTTCGGCATCGTCCTGCGGAAGCCCGGCCAGCTGGTCGTGGCGGGTGAGCCGCTCGTGGGCGGCGTCGACCACGAGGTGCCGGCGCGCGGCGGCGAGGCGGGCAGGCACGGGGGCGACGGCAGGTCGCAGGCGGACCGGGGTTCGGGGGACCGGGAGGCCGGGGGATCGGGCCGGGACGCGTCGGATCGGGCGGCCGCGCCGGGAGCGGCCGGGTCGGCGGCCGCGGAGGGCGCATCCGCGGCGGACCGGATCGACGGCCACGCCGTCATCGCGCCGCTGACCGGGATCTTCTACTCGGCGCCGTCGCCGGGCGCCGCACCGTACGTCACGGCCGGTGCCGACGTCCTGGTCGGCCAGGTCATCGGGCTCATCGAGGCCATGAAGCTGTTCAACGAGATCAAGAGCGACGCCGCCGGGCGGGTGGTCCGCATCCTCGCCGCCGACGGTGCGCTCGTGCGGGCGAAGCAGCCGCTCGTCGAGATCGAGACGTCCTGACAGGGAGCGAGGGAACCATGGTGCCAGGCAGCGCGCGCATCACCGGCTGGGGCTACTACGCTCCGGATCGCGTCCTCACCAACGACGACCTGTCGACGCTCGTCGACACGTCGGACGAGTGGATCCAGTCCCATACGGGGATCTGCGAACGCCGTGTCGCGGCGCCATGGGAGTCCACCGCGACGATGGCGGCGATCGCCGCCCGCCGCGCGCTCGCCGTCGCGGACGTCGACCCGGCGGTGGTCGACATGATCCTGGTCGCGACCGTCACGGGCGACTACGCCTTCCCCTCGACCGCGGCGCTGGTCAAGGAGGCGGTCGGCGCGGAGAACGCGGCCGCGATGGACCTCGCGGCGGCCTGCTCCGGCTTCGTCTACGGGCTGACGGCCGCGCATGCCTACATCGCGAGCGGCATGTACCGCTCGGTCCTCGTGATCGGCGCCGAGACCCTCTCGCGGGTCACGGACTTCACCGATCGCAACACGTGCGTGCTCTTCGGGGACGGCGCCGGGGCCGCGCTGCTCCAGGCGTCGCCGGAGCCGGGCGGCGGGCTGCTCGGCTTCGAGCTGACCGTCGACCCGAGCGGCGCGTACAACATCTGGATCCCGGCCGGCGGCACGCACAACCCGACGGGGCCGTACACGCTCGACCAGCGCGGCCACGTCATCCGCATGGATGGCCGCCAGACGTACCGCTACGCGACGCGGACGCTGGCACGCTCGGCGCTCACCGCGATCGAG
>JAJYGK010000205.1 GCA_021790715.1 Chloroflexota bacterium | reverse complement strand
GCGCCGTGTGGCACACGTCCTGCGACAGCAGGATCCGATCCCCCAGGCCCCGGTCGAGGAGCTCGAGGATCAGCCGGACGACCCGGGGCTCGTTCGCCTCGTCGACCGCCGAGAAGCGCATGCCCAAGAAGTCGTACTCCACGCTGGCGCCGCGCTCGAGGATCGCGAGATGGTAGTCGAGGTATGGGTACGAGTCGGCATGGCCGATCACGATCCGCGACGGGTCGAGGCCCTCCTCCAGCAGGACCCCGAGCTGGGCGAGACCGACGGCCGACTGGGCGGCGTGGGTGGTGACGGCGAGGCCGGTGGCGCGGGCCGCACGCGCGACGGCCCGGAACACGCGCTCCTCCTGCGCCGAGAGCCACGGCTTGTCGGTGCCGATCTCGCCGATGATCCCCGGCCGGATGCCCGTGGCGCCGACGCCGTCGCACGACTCGCGCACGATCTCGTCGGCCAGCTCGTCCGCGCTGCGCCGGTCGATCAGCGCCTCGGGCGGGTAGTAGGACTCGCGATACCAGCCGGCGCCCATCACGATCGGCAGCCCGGTCCGCTTCGACAGCCGCTGCAGCCGCACGGGATCCCGGCCGAGACCGTGGCTCGTGACGTCCGCCAGGCAGGTCCCACCCAGGTCGCGGAACCGCTCGAGCTCCGGAGCGATCACGTCCTCGTCGCGGATCAGCTCCCAGTAGTCCCAGCGGTTCTGGATGTGCCAGAGCTCGCACCCGGTGTGCTCGTGCGGAAGCGTGAACCCGAGGCCCGCCGCGGGCACGGGGCCCGTCACCGTCTGCACGAACGGCCGGGGCGCCGGCCCGGAACCGTCGGTGCCGCCCTGCGTCGCGATGCCGCCGGTCGCGCTCGCGGACATGCCGCCATGGTGCCACGCGGCGGACCGTGCGTGGCGGTCGTCCCGCCGGCCGGTCGTGGGTCGCCCTGCCGGGGATGGCCACCGGATCCTGCCGCCCGGGCCGCCGGGGCCCGCGGGGTCGCCGAGGTCGGCCGGTCGCCTACCATGCGCCGATGCACCTCTCCTCCTCCCCGCACTCCGCCTTCCCGCGCCCCGCGATCGGGCACCCACGGTCCATCCCGCGCGCGGCCAGCCTGACTGCCGGCGCCGTCGCCATGGCCCTGCTGGCGGCCTCGTGCAGCGGCGCGGCGACGATCCCGTCCGGGCAGCCGGCCTCCGCGAGCGGCGCCCCCGTCGCGTCCGCGGGCAGCATCGCGGCAGCTCCGTCCGGCACGCCGCCGGGCCCCGGGACGACCCCGGCCACGACCGCGAGCGTCCCGCCGTCGCCGGGCGCGAGCATCGGCGCAGGCGCGTCGTCCGGGTCCGGCTCGACGCCTTCGACGGCAGGCGCGTCTTCCTCCGCGGGCGGCCCCGCCGCTTCCTCCCGACCCTGGCCCACTCCCCCCGCGGGCGCCGCGCCGCCGGCGGGGTTCAGCCTCGACGTGCCCGTGCTCATGTATCACCGGATCGTGCCGGCGGGCCTCGCGGGCGATTCGCTGCCCGGGCTCGTCGTCTCCCCGACCCTGTTCGAGGCGCAGCTGGCGCTGCTCCACGCCCACGGCTGGCACTCGATCACGGCCGCGCAGCTGGCTGCGGACCTGGCGCACGGGCGCCGCGAACCCCCGCGCACGTTCGTCATCACGATCGACGACGGCTGGGACGACGGGTACACGTACGCCCTGCCGATCCTCCGCCGCTTCGGCTACGTCGCCACGTACTACGTTCCCGCGGGCCGCGTCGACGTCATGCGCAACGTGCTGACCTCGTCCGAGCTGCGGACGCTGGCGGCCGACGGGATGGAGATCGGCAACCACACGTACAGCGGCGACTCGATCGAGCTCACGCAGCTGTCCCCGGCGCAGATCCGGTACCAGATCCAGGCAGGAGCCAGCCGGCTCGCCGCCATCGTGGGCCAGACTCCGGTCACGCTCGCATATCCGGCAGGGAAGTACGACGCCGCGATCGAGGCCGTGCTCCAGGCAGACGGCTACGACCTGGCGGTCATCGAGGGCGCGAACAGCTACGCGGAGACCTGGGCGGGCAGGTTCGCGGTGGCGCGCTGGCGCGTGACGCCGGGCACCACGCCGGAGGCGCTCCTGTCGTCGCTCCGGGCGCTCGAGCCGGGGTCCTGAGGCCCGGGCATCCTCGCCGGCCCGCCGGTTCGGGGTCCGGCACGCGCCGCGACGGCTCGGGAGGGCCCGGGCCTACGCGCGGTACGGGACGTCGAGGACGACGATGTCGCGGCGGCCGACCAGCGCGCGCCGGATGCGGTGGGTGTTCTGGTTGTAGAGCAGCCGGTCCCACCAGTGCTGCGGGACGTACTCGGGCAGCAGCACGACCGTGACGTCGTCCGGGTGCAGCTCGCGATCGACCTCGAGGTAGCGCACGAACGGGTTGACGAGCGTCCGGTAGCGCGACTCGACCACCGTCACCGAGACGCCCGGCACCTGCTGCTCCGCCCGCAACATGAAGTGCTCCCCCTCGGCCAGATCGGACGTCACGTGGACGACGTGGACGTCACGGCTCATGGTCTGGCCGACGCGGATGGCCTGCACCACGGCGCGCGTGAACGACGGCGCTGCGACGATGACGTGCTGGACGCGGTGCGGGGGCGGGATGACGACCTCGGCGCGGACGGAGAGGCGGCGCGCCTCCTCGATATACGCGCGGTGCACGAACAGCATGAGCGCGACGAGCGCGGCGACGAGCACGATGACGGTCCAGGCGCCGAGCGCGAAGTTGGCCACCGCGAAGACCGCCGTGACGAGCGCCGTGACCGTGGCCCCGATGCCGTTGATGAGCGCGCTGCGCCGCCAGCCCGGGCCGCGCTCCACCAGCCAGTGGTGGACCATGCCGGCCTGCGAGAGCGTGAACGCCGTGAACACGCCGATCGCGTACAGCGGGATGAGCGCGTTGATGCTGCCGCGGAACAGCACGAGCACGCCGATCGAGAGCAAGGCCAGCGCGACGATGCCGACGTTGAACGCGAGGCGTTCGCCCTGGAACGCGAACTGCCGCGGGAAGTACCCGTCTCGCGCGAGGATCGAGGTCAGGCGCGGCAGGCCGTTGAAGCTGGTGTTCGCGGCCAGCAGGAGGATGCCCATCGTCGCGAACTGCAGGACGTAGTACGAGGGACCGACGCCGAACGTGGCACGGGCGACCTGGGAGAGGACGGACTCGCCGCTCGCGGCCGGCGTGGCGCCGCTGACCAGGGCGAGGAAGCCGATGCCGACCAGGATGACGGCGAGCAGCCCGGCGACGACGGCCATCGTGGCCTGCGCACTCTTCCATGCCGGCTCGCGGAACGCCGGCACGCCGTTCGCGACGGCCTCGGTCCCGGTCATCGCGGAGCAGCCGTCGGCGAAGGCGCGCGCGAGTATGAGCGCGCTGAAGGCCGCCGGCACCGTGGCGGCAGGTTCGACGCCGGTCACCTGCGGCGGCGAGCCGAGGGCCGTGCGCACGACGCCGACGGCGACCATGGCAAGGGCGGAGAGGACGAAGAGGTACGTGGGCACGGCGAAGATCGCGCCACTCTCGCGCACCCCCCGCAGGTTCACGGCCATGACGATCAGGATCGAGGCGACCATGAGGGGGAGCATGAAGGGCCGGAACTCGGGAATGGCGGAGCCGAGCGCCACGATCCCCGCCGCGGTGCTCACCGCCGCCGTCAGGACGTACCCGGCGAGGAGCGCCGCGGCCGCGGCAAGGCCGGGCAGCACCCCGAGGTTCGAGTGGGCGACGATGTAACTCCCGCCCCCATCCGGGTAGGCCCGCACGGTCTGCCGGTAGCTGAACGTCACCACCAGCAGGACGCCCACGATGCCGAACGAGATCGGGAGAATGTGGGCGAACGTCGCCGCGCCGGCCGCGAGGAGCGTGAAGAGACTGGCCTCGGTCGCGTACGCGACTGAGGAGAGGAGATCGGAGGAGAAGACGGGCAGCGCCTTCCAGACCGGCAGGCGCTCGACGACCTCCTCCTCGGACGACAGCGGGCGGCCGAACAGCAGGCGGCGCCCCCTGGCCAGCGCGCGGCCCGCGGCGTCGGTGGGCTCCTCCGCGGCGAGCTTGGCACTGTAGACGCCGGGGGCCTCGTAGCGGAAGAAGCGTGCGTGGGGCCGCTCGACGCGGACGCGGCGGTCGCCGAGCTTGACCCCCCGGAGGACCTTGGGCGAGTCACTCACTGGCGGGAGGATACGGCGCCGGAGCACGCTCCGGAGGGGGATGCGGCCCCCGGTCGCCGGGCCCGGAGCGGCGGACGGGCCGTGCGGGCCGCAGGCGCGGCCGAGCCTCGTTACCCCGCCAGGACCCGGTCGACGAACGCCTCGTCCACGATCCCGTCGCGGATCGCCCGGCGGTAGGTCTCGATCGTCTCGCGGATCCCGTCCTCGAGTCCCGTGAGTCGCTGCGGGCCGAGCACGGTCTCGAGCGGCGCGCCGTCGAACCCCTCCGGAAGGGGCAGCGGCTGATCCGCCCAGGTGATCCGCCCGCGCGTTGCCGGCTCGACCCGCTCGATCGCCGCCACCACCTCGTCGACGCCGATCCGCGGCCCCGGCAGGCTGAACACCCCTGCGCCGACCGCCCGCGACCGCGCGGCCGCGATGAACGTCCGGGCCGCATCGTCGACGTACTGGAACTGGTAGCGCCCGCCGAAGTTCACCCGGTAGCCGCGGCCGGCCGCCGCCGCGATCATCGCGACGGTCGGCTTGGACGTGATCCCCTGGTCGCGCCCGGGCCCGTACACGGAATGCGGCCGGAGGCCGATGCTCGAGATCCCGGCCGTCTCCCACCAGACCCGCGCGTCGAGCTCGTTCGCGACCTTGAAGGCGCCGTAGTGCGTGGTCGGGTGGAAGGCGGCATCCGCCGGCAGCACGTCCACGCCGTACAGGGCCTTCGGTCCGTAGACGGCCGCGCTGCTCGCGTACGTCACGCGCTCGATCCCGAGCCGGCGGGCGAGCTCGAAGACGGCCACGGTCCCGACGACGTTGACGCGGGACCCCTCGAGGGGATCCGCGGCGCAGAACGGGACCTGGAGGGCGGCGAGATGGACGATGGCCGTGACATCCAGCGAACGTCCGGCGCGCTCCAGCGCGGGGAGGTCCGCGATGTCGCCCTCGATCCACTCCACCCGGCGGAGCTCCTCCTCCGACAGGATCAGGCGCAGGCGCTGCAGGCCGCGCCCGGAGGTGAGGACCGCAACGGGGACGTCCTCGCGGACGAGGTCGCGGACCACCCAGGACCCGATGCACCCCGTCCCCCCGGTGACCAGGAATCGCTCCTCAGGCACGCTCTCCTCCCGCTGC
>JAJYGK010000151.1 GCA_021790715.1 Chloroflexota bacterium | reverse complement strand
CCGATCTGCCGGCCGCCGCGTCGTCCGGAGAGCCCCACGGTGCCCACGTCGCCCGTTCCGGCACGGGACGCCCGCGGATGCGCCGCCTCGCGGGGACGACGATCCCGTGCGGATCCGGGACTGCGGCGTCCAGCAGCTCGATCTCGACCCCGACGATCGGGTGCACCCCGGCCGCCTCGGCGGCGGTCACGAACCGGATCGCGCCGTACAGGCCCTGGTGGTCGGTGACGGCGAGCGCGCCGATCCCGAGCTGCACCGCCCGCTCGACGAGATCGTCGGCGGACGACGCTCCGTCCAGGAACGAGAACTCGGAATGGCAGTGAAGCTCGGCGTGGCGCGGCATCGGCGTGTTCCCCTGAACGCCGATGATAGAACAGATGTTCTATCCGTGCGAGCCGCGCACCAGGCGGACCCGCGTGCCCTGCCGGATCGAGTTCGGGATCTCCGCGATCGCGTCCACGTGATCGAGCAACTCGTCCAGTTCCTGCGGAGTGGCCTCCCCGGACAGCTCGACGCGGTACTCGATCGTGCTCGACACCGGCGGAGCGCCGGCATAGTCGCTCTCCGCCGTGACCCGCACCCGGTCGAGCCGGATCCCGCGTCTCGCCGCCTCGCGGAACAGGTCGTTCGAGACGCAGCCCGCGACCGCCAGGTTGAGCAGCTGCCCGCCGTTGAAGCCCAAGCCACGGCCACCCGCCTCGACGGGCCTGTCGATCACGACCGTCGCCGATCCGCCCCATCCGAGCGCCGTGGGGCCGCCATCGACCGACTGCAGCTCCACCCGGTACGCATCCGACATCGCGTCCCTCCCCCCGCAGGGATCCGTCACTGCGGCCGCTCCACGGGCATGGAGCCCGGCCGCCTATTCCAGGATCAGCTTCGTGCGCTGGAAGCGCGCCAGGGCGGCGGCGAGGAGCAGCAGGTCGGCCAGGACGAGGACGATCCCCAGGCCGATCGCGATCGTCGGCCAGTCGAGCGACGTCAGCGTCGTTCCCACCTGGCGCCGGACATCGACGGGCAGCACCTGGAGCAGCAGGACCGGGATCAGCACGACCGCGAAGATCGCCAGGTTCATGTTCTGCGCGGCCTGCCGGACCGTCGGTGAGCGGAGCGCGACCAGGGATCCGCCGGTGGCCACCAGCCCGGCCCCCAGCAGTCCGAACAGGCCGAGCAGCACGACGGCCGTCGGCGTGTAGAGCAGCAGGCCGTGTCCGGGGTTCGCCACGTTGACGACGATGAGCCCGAGGATCGCGCTGATGACCATGAAGCCCCAGCCGTAGGTGATCGCCGCCACGACCTTCCCGATCAGGATCGCGCGGTCGGAGAGCCGGCTCGCCAGCAGCGTCTCGAGCGTGTGCCGTTCGCGCTCGCCGGCGATCCCGTCGGCCACCATCCCGCTCGCGAGCAGCAGGGGGACCCACGCGAACGGCAGGATCGCGACCGGCTGTCGCACGAGGTCGGGCCCGATCTGCAGCGGCAGGAAGACGCCGAACACCAGGAACGAGAAGAGGAGCCCGCGCAGCGACCGCCGCAGGGTGCCGGACTGGAGGAGCACCTCGCGCAGGTCCTTCCAGGCGATCGTGAGGACGTCCGCGATCATCGCCCGTCGCCCCGCGGCCGAGCGCCGAACGCCGCACCGCCGACGACCGAACGGCCGGCCGCCGGCGTGCCGGAGGGCCGGACCGAGCCGCGCGCCGTCACGACTCCGTGCCCACGAGCGCGAGGAACGCCTCCTCGAGATCGGCGCCGCCCTTGCGCACCTCGTCGACCGCGACACCCTCGCGCACGAGCAGCGCGACGATCGGCGAGGTGTCGTGCCCGTCGCGGAGCCGGAGCGTGAGCCGCCCATCGGAGACGTCGGCCGTCTCGACCGCGGGGTCCGCCGCCACGAGCCCGGCGATCCTGGCGTCGAGGCCGCGCCCGGTCACCTCCATCCGGTCGCGCCTGGCGCGAGCCCGGAGCTCGTCGGGCCGCCCGACCGCCACCAGGTGCCCGGAGCGGATCACCGCCACCCGGTCGCACAGCTTCTCGGCCTCGGCCAGGTTGTGCGTCGTCAGGAAGACGGTCACGCCCTCCTGCCGGGCCAGGGCGGTCAGGTCGTCGCGGAGCGCCGCCGCCGCGATCGGGTCGAGTCCCGCCGTCGGTTCGTCGAGGAAGACGAGATCCGGACGATGCAGGAGCGTCCGCGCGACCGCGAGCTTCTGCTTCATGCCGCGGCTCCACTGCCCCACGATCTCGCGGCGCCGGTCCCACAGCCCGAGCCCCGTCAGCAGCTCGTGCACGCGCTGGCGCCGCTCGGCGGGCGGAATATGCCAGACGCGCCCGTAGAACTCGAGGTTGTCCTCCGCCGTCATGCGCTCGTAGAGCCCCGAGTGCTCGAGCAGGGCGCCGGAGCGCTCGCGGATCGCGCCGGCCTCGGTCCGCGTGTCGTGCCCGAGGACCGACGCCGTCCCCCGCGTCGGCTCCAGCAGGCCGAGCAGCAGGCGGATCGTCGTGGTCTTGCCCGATCCGTTGGGCCCGAGGAAGCCGAAGATCGCCCCCGTCGGGACCTCGAGCGACATCGCGTCGACGGCGCGCAGCGCTCCGAACTCGCGCGTGAGGCCGTCGGTGCGGATCGCGCAGTCGGTCACCGGGAGCAGCCTCCTGGACATCGAGACGTGGCGCCGCGGACGATCGCATCGCCCGGGCGACGGCACGCGGTGGATTGTACGGGCCGGACGCCGTGAGGCGGGCGCTCGCCCGGCCGCCATCGCGGTATCCTCGCGCCATGCGGCCAACGACGCGCGACTTCGTCTCGATCGGGATCTTCGTCCTCGTGCTCGTCGTCCTGCTGGTGGTGTTCGTCGCCGCGGCGTTGCCTCCCGCCCACCCATGACCGGGCGACGCCTGGCCGCGCTGTGCGGCCTGGCGTTCGTGGTCGCCGGCTGCACGGCCGGTTCCACGGGGCTCGCACCCGCCTCGCCGACCACCGGCACCCCGACGCCCGTGGTGAGCGCATCCCCGTCGGTCGGCCCCACGACGGGCACGGCGTGGGGAGCGATCCGCGACGTGCCACCCGCCTCGTTCCCGCGGTATCCGGGCGCGTCCGATGCCCCCGGGGCGACGAAGGACCCGGTCACCGAGGCGATCTCGACGAGCGCGACGCTGGTTGCCGTCAACGGCTGGTATTCGGCCGCCCTCTCGGCCGCCGGGTACAAGCAGACGAGCGTCAGCAACCCCGCGGAGGATGGATCGGTCGTCGCCGAGTTCGACGGGGGATCGATCGCGCCGGGCTGCCGTGCACAGCTGACCTATCAGCCCCTCGGCGACCGCACGTTCGTCTTCGTCCTGGTGGCGGCGGCCTGCCCGTCGAACTGACCGGCACCTGGAAATTCCGCCCCGAAATCGTCCGGACGGGCGTCACACCGCCCGCACCCCCTTCGTCTTCTGGATACCACCATCTCCCCACTGGTGTGGCCGTGGTCGATCCGGGTTCTCCTCCTCCCCGGCTCGGGTTGCGGCACTCGATCTCGGCCCCGGCAGCGCCGGGGTCGAGTCGTGTCCGGGGATCGACGCGCGTCACGGGGTCGAGTCGTGTCCGGGGTCGACGCGCGTCCCGGGGTCGGGGCGCCGCATCACCGTGGATCCGTGTCAGTCGTACAGGCGTTCGAGGTGCCACGTCCCGTCGACGCCGTCGCGGTAGACGAGCGCCAGGAGGCGCGTCCCCACGACCTTGTAGTAGTCACGCCGGATCGGACGACGCCACCACGCCTCCTCGACCCGCCACCGGTGGCACACCTCGACCCGTTCCCGACGTCCGTTCCAGGCGAACGCGACCGGGCGACCGTCGGCGTCGAGTTCGACCGCGATCGTCGGGTGCTGCTCGAGCAGGCGGGTCATGGCCGCCTCGACCCCCGGGTGGCCGATGGCCGGTCGCGGGACGGTGATGGCCGGTCGCGGGGCCGTGCGGCCGCCTCGCGGGACGGCGCAGTCGCCTCGCGGGGCCGTGCGGCCGCCTCGACCCATCCCACCCGGTCCTCCGGCAGCCGCGCATCCGGGTCGTGCAGCACCGCGCGGAGCACGCGGCCCTCGCCGAAGCGGATCGACAGGTCCGCTACCTGCCACTCCAGGTGCGCCGCGCGCGCGGCCTGCGGCCCGAACAGTCCGAGCTGCCGGCCCCCGGCGGGCACCACGCGGTCCAGTTCCAGCGCGATCCACTCGACGGGATGACGCGGCGGGGCCACCTCGAGCCGCGCGAGGAGGAGACGCTCCACGGCCTCGGGACGGGAGGTCGGGCCGGGCAGCGGCTGCTCGACGAGCGACGATCCGCCGGCCTCGCGCCACTCCAGCCGCGCCACCGTGGCGCCCGCGCCGCGCGCCGTCAGCTGGCCGCACAGCGCCTCGGCCAGCCGGTGCAGCACGAACCGGATCGACTCGAGCGAATCGACCGGCGGCTCGAGCTCCGCCGAGGCCCGCAGCCGCTCCGCGGGCCGCCGCGGCACGATCCGCCGCCCGTCGCACCCGCTCGCGAGATCGTGCAGGAAGCCGCCCTCGGCACCGAAGCGCGCCATGACCGCCGCGCGCGGCAGCGCGGCGAACTCGCCGATCCGCCGCACCCCGAGCGTCCGCAGCCGGAGCTGCGTATCGTCTGTCGCGGGGAGCAGCGTCACCGGCAGCGGCGCCAGGAAGGCGGCCTCGGCCTCGACGCCGCCTGGCGGGACGGCATGCCACGTCACGTCCGTGCCGGGCAGCCCGTCGCGCGCCACGATCGCCGCCACGAACGACCCGAACCGGGACCCGGCGATCCCGGCGCGGAGCGGCCCGGGCACGTGCGGCGCGATCGCCGTCGCGATCCGGCCGAGCAGGACCGGCTCCGCGCCCCACAGCCGCTCGAGCCCGTCGATCCCGAGGTACGCGCCGCCGAACTCGTCCCGCTCCGGGTCCGTCTCCCCCTCGACGTAGGGCGCGAACGTGGCGAGCGCATCGAGCGCGGCCTCGGCCGCGGCGCGGTACCGGTCGAGGTCGGGGACGAGGAACGCGGCATCGGGCGCGAGGGCATGCGCGGCCGCGAGCGTCATCCCGCGGCGGATCCCGTGGCGGCGCGCCGCCGGGCTGCAGTCGAGGACTCGTCCCGGGTCCCACGGGTGTCCGCCCAGGACGACCGGCTCGGGGAGCGGGCGGGCCGCGCGCTCGAGCCGGAGGGGCAGATGAGGCCAGCCGAGATGGAGGAGTCGCATGGTGGATCGAACCGGCGATGGTGTGATCTCCGGGGTGGTGGCGGTGCTACCCGGCGGAGCCGGCGACGGCGCGCATCCGGGCGATCGGG
>JAJYGK010000019.1 GCA_021790715.1 Chloroflexota bacterium | reverse complement strand
CGACCGCATCAACCAGATCATGCGCGAGAACCTGAGCGGCATCCGCGTGATCCGCGCGTTCGTCCAGACGCCGCGCGAGGAACGTCGCTTCGACGAGGCGAACCTCGACCTGACCGACACGACGCTGCGCGTGAACCGCCTCTTCGCGCTGATGATCCCGTCGCTCTTCGCGATCCTGAACCTCTCGACCGTCGCGATCCTCTGGTTCGGCGGCCTGCGGATCAACAACGGCGAGATGCCGATCGGGAACCTGCTGGCGTTCCTCCAGTACGTCATGCAGATCCTCTTCGCGGTGATGATGGCGACGGTGATGTTCGTGATGGTGCCGCGCGCCGCGGCGTCCGCCGAACGGATCCAGCAGGTCCTGGACACCCACGCGTCGCTCCACGATCCCGAGGCGCCCGTCCGCATCGCCGAGCCCACCGGCCGCGTCGAGTTCCGCGACGTCGAGTTCCGCTACCCGGGAGCCCAGGACCCCGTCCTGCGCGCGATCTCGTTCGTGGCCGAGCCGGGCAAGACGACGGCGATCGTCGGCAGCACCGGCAGCGGCAAGTCCACCATCGTGAACCTGATCCCCCGCTTCTACGACGCCACGGGCGGCGGCGTGCTGATCGACGGCGTCGACGTCCGCGACCTGCGCCAGGAAGACCTGTGGCGCGAGATCGGGCTGGTCCCGCAGCAGGCATACCTCTTCTCCGGGACCGTGGCCAGCAACCTGCGCTACGGGAACGCGGAGGCCACGGACGAGGAGCTCTGGCACGCCCTCGCCATCGCACAGGGACGGCAGTTCGTGTCCGAGATGCCCGGCGGACTCGACGCGCCGATCGACCAGGGCGGGACGAACGTGTCGGGCGGCCAGCGCCAGCGCCTCGCGATCGCGCGGGCGCTCGTCAAGCGCCCCCGGGTCTACATCTTCGACGACAGCTTCTCGGCGCTCGACTTCAAGACCGACTCGCTCCTGCGGGCGGCGCTCCGCGAGGAGACCCGCGACGCGACGGTCCTGATCGTCGCCCAGCGCGTGGGCACCATCCTGCACGCCGACCAGATCATCGTGCTCGACTCCGGCGAGGTGGTCGGCATCGGCACCCATGCCGAACTCATGGAGACGTGCGACACGTACCGCGAGATCGTCTTCTCGCAGCTCACTGCGGAGGAGGCGGCATGAGCGGCACCCAGCAGACACCGGGCGGCGCGGGAGCCGCCAGGGGCCCGATGGGCCCCGGCATGGGGCCCGGGCGCGGGCCGATGCGGGGCGGCTTCGGCGGGATGCACGGCATGGGCATGCCCGCGGCGAAGGCGCGCGATTTCCGCGGGTCGATTCGACGGCTCGCCGGCGAGCTGCGACCGGAGGCGCCGAAGATCGGGGTGGTCTCGGTCCTCGCGATCATCGCGGTCGTCGCGCAGGTGGTCGCGCCGAAGATCATGGCGACGGCCACGAACCAGCTCTTCGACGGCCTGGTCGGCAAGCTCCTGGGCCAGGTGATGCCCGCCGGGACCACGCAGGCCCAGGCCGAGCAGTTCCTGCGGACCCACGGCCAGGGGCAGGTGGCCGACATGCTCTCCGGCATGAAGGTCACGCCCGGCATCGGGGTCGACTTCACCGCCGTCGGGCACACCCTCCTGCTGCTGGCGGTCATCTATCTGTTCAGCGCGGCGTTCCAGTGGGGCGCGTACTACATCATGGCCGGCGTCTCGCAGCGCACCGTCTACCGGCTGCGCCGCGACGTCGACCGCAAGCTGGGACGCCTGCCGCTCCGCTACTTCGACAGCAACCCCCACGGCGACACGCTCAGCCGCGTCACCAACGACATCGACAACATCGCGACGACGCTCCAGCAGAGCCTGACCCAGATCCTCACGTCGGTGTTCACGATCATCGGCGTGGCGATCATGATGTTCTCGATCAGCTGGGTGCTCGCGGTCATCTCGCTGATCGTGCTGCCCGTGGCGGCGACCGCCACGATGCTCATCGCGCGGCAGTCGCAGCGGCAGTTCACGGCGCAGTGGGAACGGACCGGCACCCTGACCGGTCGCGTGGAGGAGACCCACACCGGCCACGCGATCGTCAAGGCGTTCGGGCACCGCGACGACGCCATCCGGCAGTTCGACGAGGAGAACGAGACCCTCTACGACGCGAGCTTCCGCGCGCAGTTCATCTCCGGGGTCATCCAGCCGGTGATGAACTTCATCAGCAACCTGAACTACGTCGCGATCGCCGTGATCGGCGGCGTGCAGGTGGCGAGCGGCACGATGAGCCTCGGCGACGTGCAGGCGTTCATCCAGTACTCGCGCCAGTTCACGATGCCGATCACGCAGGTGGCCAGCATCATGAATGTGCTGCAGTCGACGGTCGCCTCTGCCGAGCGCGTCTTCGAGCTCCTCGACGAGCCCGAGGTGCTGCCCGAGCCGGCGAAGCCCGAGGTGCTGGCGAACGCCGTCGGGCGCGTGGTCCTGGACGATGTCTCGTTCCGCTACGAGCCCGACGTCCCGCTGATCGAGCACCTGAACGTCGTCGTCGAGCCCGGCGAGACGGTCGCGATCGTCGGCCCGACCGGCGCCGGGAAGACCACCGTGGTCAACCTGCTCATGCGCTTCTACGAGATCGGCTCCGGGCGGATCCTGATCGACGGGATCGACACGCGCGACATGACGCGGGACAACCTGCGCCGCACGTTCGGGATGGTCCTGCAGGACACCTGGCTCTACGGCGGCACCATCCGCGAGAACATCGCCTACGGCCGCGAGGACGCGACCGAGGACGAGGTGGTCGCCGCCGCGCAGGCCGCGCACGTGGACCACTTCGTGCGCACCATGCCGCAGGGGTACGAGACCGTGATCGGCGACGAAGCCGCGAACCTCTCGCAGGGCGAGCGGCAGCTGCTGACGATCGCGCGAGCCTTCCTTGCCGACCCGCCGATCCTGATCCTCGACGAGGCGACAAGCTCGGTCGACACCCGCACCGAGGTGCTCGTCCAGAAGGCGATGGCTCGCCTGATGCACGGGCGGACCGCGTTCGTCATCGCGCACCGGCTCTCGACCGTGCGCGACGCGGACGTCATCCTGGTCATGAACCACGGGCGGATCGTCGAGCAGGGCAGGCACGAGGAACTGCTGGCGCGCAACGGCTTCTACGCCGAGCTGTACAACAGCCAGTTCGTGGAGCCGCTCGCGGAGGCGGTGTAGGAGCGGGGGTCCTGGCGCAGCTCGTCGCCGGCCGGTTCGCCCCGCCGCGGGCGGACCGGGCGCGAGCCGCCGGCCGGCCTGTGAGGCCGCTCGCACCACTGCAGGTTCCTGCAATTCGACTCCCTGCGGAACGTCACGTCGGTTCGGGACGAGTCCGGGCGGGCGGTCGACCGATTTCCCGCTCCGCTCGGCCCGTGCGACCCGCCTGCCACCCCTCTCCCTTACCGTGAAGAGGAGGCACTCCGGCGGCGTGAGCCGAGGGGCCGCTCGTGTCGGCTCCTGTTCCGAGCGGGCGATGCCGCCACGCGCCGGCGGGACTCCGGGCCGAACCGCGCGAGCCACCTCGGGCCGTCATTTCCTGCAATTTCGATCCCGTGGAGAACGCCAGGTCGGATCGAGCGGGTGGCCAACGGGCCCCACGACCGGTTCGGGCGTCGGCGGAGGCGCTGGCGTGCGTGGCCGAGCACGACGTCCATGAGGCAGGCGCGGCGGACCGGCGCCGGGAAGGCCTGGACGCCGCCGGTTCAGGCATAGCGTTCCGTACGAGGTCAAGCTGCAGGAAAGAGCGGCTGGTACCGTGCAACGCAACCTCCAGGAGAACAGACTGCAGGATCGAGGCCTCGGGCAGGTTGTCTCCCGGAGTGACAACGTCGGAGGAGGCGACAGACGCAGGCGTTCGAGAACGCGTACGGCGGAACGCCGAGCTGGGAGATCGGACGGCCGCAGGGCGCGGTCATCCGTCTCGCGGAATCGGGGCAGATCGTCGGGTCGGTGCTCGATGCGGGATGCGGGACCGGCGACACGGCCCTGTACCTGGCCGCGCGCGGGCACCGGGTGCTGGGCATCGACTTCGCCCCGACCGCCGTGGCCGCGGCGACGCGAAAGGCCGCCGAGCGCGGGCTGGCCGGGACCGCGACGTTCCTCGAGATGGACGCGCTCGCGGTGGGCGAGCTCGGCCGGGCGTCCCGAGCGGCCGCATCATCCGGGTCCGGTCGGGTGCCGGCTGCCCTCGGGCCCGATCGCTTCGGCCCGACCTTCGACACGATCCTCGACGTCGGCCTGTTCCACACGCTCCAGCCGGCCGGCCGGCGCGCCTACGCGCGCGCGCTGCGGGCGGTGGTCGCGCCGCACGGGCGCCTGCTGCTCCTCGCCTGGAGCGATCGGAACCCGTTCGGGTACGGTCCGGAACGGGTGCAACGCCGCGATCTCCGGCACGCATTCGCCGGGGCGTGGCGCGTGGAGTCGATCGAGGAGGAGGAGCTGGAGACGCGGCTGCCGGGCGGGCACGTCCACGCCTGGCTGGCGCGCCTGGCGCCGCGCTGAACCGACGGCGGGAGCTCCGGCAGGTCGATCGCGTCGCACGCGCCGCGTCGCACACGGTGCCGCGCGTGCTGCTGCGCCGATCCGCCTGTGGGGCCGCGCCGATCCGCCCGGGGCCCGCGCGCGGGCACGGTCGCGGCCATGGGGATAGCCTCTGCGCATGAACGACACGACCGCCTCGGGACACGGCGCACCACGCGAGCGTGTCCTTCCCCTCCTCCGCACACGCCAGGTCCGCGAGTTCACGGACGAGCCCCTCGCGCAGGACGTGCTCGACGCGATCGTCGATGCCGCGCGCTGGTCGGGCAGCAGCCAGAACGAACAGCCCTGGCGGTTCATCGTGATCCGTGACGGCGACACGCTGAGGCGTCTCGCCGAGGCCGGACAACCCCAGACCCGCCCGCTGAACTCGGCCACGGCAGCCGTCGCGGTGGTCCTGCCGGACGAGAAGGGCCGCGCGATCTCCCGCGCATACGACGAGGGCCGCGCGGCCGAGCGGATGCTGGTCGCGGCGTCGATGCTGGACGTCGCCGCCGGCATCTCGTGGGTCCGGCCCGACGTGGCGGACGCAGTCCACCAGATCCTCGCCGTCCCGCAGGGCCGCCTCGTGCGCACGATCGTCGCGCTGGGCCACCCGACCGAGACCGCGCTGCAGCCGAAGTCCGCTCCGGGGCAGGCACGCCTGCCGCGCGAGCAGGTCGTGCTCGAGGAGCGCTGGCAGAGCCGGTAACGGCCGCGAGCAGGGTCGCCGGCGGCCGGGCCGATCCTCCGGCGGCGGGCAGGGTCGCCGACGGCCGAGCCGATCCTCCGGCGGCGGAGCCGGCCTTCCTGCACCTGGGTCGACGTC
>JAJYGK010000085.1 GCA_021790715.1 Chloroflexota bacterium | reverse complement strand
TCTCCCGTTCCGTGGACAGGCGGTCGATCTCCGACTTGCGGCGCGCCTCGTACTGGTACGCCTCGACCGCCTCGCGCTGCCCGGGGTGCGTGAGCTGCGCGACGAGCGGGTGCTCGGGGGCGAGCACCATGAACGTCGCTCCGAAGAGGGTGTCTGGGCGGGTCGTGAAGACGCGCAGCGGCTCGCCGCCCGCCTGAAACTCATCGGGGGCCACGGTGAAGGTGACCTCGGCGCCCTCCGACCGGCCGATCCAGTTGGTCTGCATGACGCGCACGGGCTCCGGCCAGTCGATGCCGTCGAAGCGCAGCAGCTCGTCGGCGTACTTCGTGATCCGGAAGAACCACTGCTCCAGGTCGCGCTTGATGACCGGGGTGCCGCAGCGCCAGCAGTGGCGGTCCGCGCCCTCGACCTGCTCGCGGGCCAGCACGACCTGGTCCTTCGGGCACCAGTCGACCGGCGCCATCGCGCGGTACGCCAGGCCCGCCTCGAGGAACTTCAGGAAGATCCACTGGTTCCAGCGGTAGTACTCGGGGTTCGCCGTGACGACCTCGGCCGACCAGTCGAACGTGGCGCCCATCGACCGCAGCTGGCGGCGCATGTTGTCGATGTTGCGCATCGTCCAGTCGGCCGGGTGGATGCCGTGCTTGATCGCCGCGTTCTCGGCCGGCAGGCCGAAGGCATCGAAGCCGATCGGGAAGAAGACGTTCAGGCCGTTCATGCGCCGGTAGCGGGCGATCGCGTCCGTCGGCGTCTTGATGTACCAGTGCCCGATGTGGAGGTCGCCCGACGGGTACGGGTACATCGTCAGGAGGTAGTAGCGGGGCCGCGACGTGTCGTGGAGGTCCGTCCGGTAGAGGCCGAGCTCGGCCCAGCGCGCCTGCCAGCGGGGCTCGATGGCCGCGGGGTCGTAGCGGTCGATGCGGCTTCTGTTCGTGACGGACACGGGAACCTCTCCAGGCGCGGCGGCTGCGTGCGGAACGGCGGGGGCGCGGCGCCGCGCTCAAGTGTAGCCGAGGGGCGGGACGTCCCCGGGCGCGCTCAGGCAGCCGGGGAGCGGCCCTGGAGAGGAGGCGGGACGAAGCGGCGGGACGAGGTGGCGGGCGCCGGCCGAACAGGATGGCGGGGCAGAGGACGCCGCTGCGGCACTCTCGTCGGATCGGGGAAGCCGGAGGATGGTGGAGCTACGGGGACTCGAACCCCGGACCCCCTGCATGCCATGCAGGTGCTCTCCCAGCTGAGCTATAGCCCCATCCAGAGCCGCGCCAGTGTAGCACGGCGCTCCGGGCGGCCGTCCCCGGATCGGGGCACTCAGCCGGCGGCCGACAGGAGCATCTCGAGGCGGAAGCGGGGACCGAGCCGCTCTGCGAGCCGGGCACGGACCGCCGCGCGGAGGCGTGAGGCCTCGAGCCGCCCGCGCCGGGTCACCGCGTAGCGGGGCGGCGATGCCGGCGTCGCGACGAGGAGGTGCTCGTCGGCGAGCTCGTGGAGCAGCGGGAAGACCGGCGGGTTCTCGCCGAGCAGCCGCGCCATCGGCGCCAGCAGGTTGAGCGCATCGAGGCCGGCGACCGGCCCGACGTC
This sequence comes from Chloroflexota bacterium, assembly GCA_021790715.1. Taxonomy (GTDB): domain Bacteria; phylum Chloroflexota; class Limnocylindria; order Limnocylindrales; family CSP1-4; genus JAJYNJ01. The sequence continues at coordinate 3,927 of JAJYGK010000085.1, read as the reverse complement.
CTCGATCACGCGGAGGGCGCAGAAACGCAGCACGTCGGACGAGCGCTGCCGGTCGATCGGCGGCGCGGTCCGGTCGATGGGGGATGCGCCGTGCCCCGCACCCGTGCGCTGCCGTCGGCGACGAGTCGCGGCGACCTCGCCCGCGTGCGTGACCGGATCCGGTGTGTGCGGTGCCGCCACGGTCATGACTTCGGACCTCCGCTCGATGGTGGACCGAGGCTCGTCGACGGGGCGGGCCCGGTGATCGATGTCCTGGGCACAGCCTCTCGCGCGTCGCTGAAGCGCTGCTGAAGCAGCGGGGTGCGGCCGGCGTCGACGGGGTTAAGCTCCCGTATCCGGCGAGGTCCTGTGGCGGCGGACACGGGCGCGGCTTCGCGAGCGCGGCTTCGCGCACATGAGGCGTCGCGGGCAGCGTGCGCATCTCCGAGGCGGGCACGGATGCGACATGCGCGACCGCGGCGCGCGACCGCGGCGATGGATACTGGGCGACGTGCGCACAGTGCCCAGGGCCGGTCCGGGTCGCCCGCCTGACGGCGGTGCGGCGCGGCCTCTGCGGAACCCGTGGGCGCCGTGAGGTCGGACGTCCGGCGTGAGGCCGCCGGCGTCCCGTACCGCCTCCGACGCTCCCCGCGCGCGAGGCGGCTTCGTCTCGTCCTCGACGCCGACGGCACGCCGCTGGTGACCGTGCCGGTGCGCGCGCCGGACCACCTCGCCGACGCGTTCGTCGAATCCCGACGCGACTGGATCGGCCGCCAGCGGGCCAGGTTCGTCGCGCAGCGCGAGCGCCACCTTGCGAAGGGACGGCTGGGCGACGGGGGGGCGATCGACCTGTCGGGCCGACCCCACCGGATCGAGGTGCGCGCGCTCGAGCCGGGGCGACGCACCCGCGTCGAGCACAACGACGCCGCCGGGCCGTCGATCCGGGTCTCGATCTCACCGGACGACCGGCGGACGCTCTCCGAGATCCTCGAGGCCTGGCTGCGGCACGAGGCGCGCGACGCCGTCCGGCGCCGGGTGGCCGCACGCGCCCCGCAGCTCGGCGTCTCGCCCGTGGCCGTCTCGATCCGCGACCAGCGCACCCGGTGGGGGAGCGCATCGCGATCCGGCCGGCTGTCGTTCTCCTGGCGGCTCGTGCTGACGCCCCCGGCGGTCCTGGACTACGTGGTCGTGCACGAGCTCGCGCATCTCGCCGTCTTCGGACACACGCCGGCGTTCTGGGCGCTCGTGCGCTCGGCCTCACCCGACGCGGACCGCGCGCGGCGGTGGCTGCGGGAGCATGCGCTCGAGCTGCACTGGTCGCTGGAGCAGCCGGAGGCCGACGGCTGACGGGCCGCCGAGCCCGGTGACGGAGGGGACCGGGGAGCGAGCGGCACCCGGCGAGGCCCGCCCCGACGCCGCTCAGCGGCCGAAGCGGCGGGAGCGCTGCTGGAAGGTGCGCAGGGCGCGAAGGAAATCGATCTCCCGGAACTCCGGCCAGTAGGCGTCGCAGAAGTAGAACTCGCTGTGGACGCTCTGCCACGGCAGGAAGCCCGAGAGCCGCACCTCGCCGCTCGTCCGGATGATCAGCTCGGGATCCGGCTGGCCGCTCGTGTAGAGGTGCCGCTCGAGCTCGCGGGCATCGATCCGGGATGCGAGCCCGGTCGCCGGGACGCCCTCGGCGAGCAGGTCCCGCACGGTCTCCCGGCACGCGTCCACGAGCTCGTCGTGGCCGCTGTACGCGACGGCGAACGTGCAGACTGGTCCCGGGCTCGTCGCGGTCGCCGCCTCCGCCAGCTCGATGGCGGAGCGGACGCGGTCGGGCAGGGCATCCCGCCGTCCGATCACGCGGACGCGCATCGGAGCCGGCCGTCCGTGCCGCCCGCCGAGCCCGGCCAGGCGCTCCGTCACGACGTCGAGCAGCGCCGAGAGCTCCGCGGGGGATCGGTCGAGGTTCTCGATCGAGAGGGCCCAGAGCGTCACCTCGTTGATCCCCAGGGTGCGGCACCACCGCAGCACCTCGAGGATCTTGTCGGCGCCGCGACGGTGCCCGGCGCCGGGATCCGCCAGGCCCTCGCGCTGCGCCCAGCGCCGGTTGCCGTCCATGATGATCGCGACGTGGCCGGGGCGCGGCCGCGAGAGCACCTGCTCGCGCAGCCGGTGCGCGTACAGGCGATAGAGCGGCGCCATCGCGAGCGCGCCGGCCCGGTGTCGCAGCGATCGCAGGGCATTCCGGGAGGCCGTCCCTCCCCGGCTGGCACGGAACGCGGCGGCCAGCTGCGCCGCGCGCGGAACAGCGTGTCCGCTGGGCGGAGAGGCGGGCCGCGACTGCATGCGCGCATCATAGCCATCGGCGTGGCGCGGGCCGCCGCCCGGCTGTCACCGCTTTGACATCCAACCGCCCCACCTGTGTCTGCGGGTCCGCATGCCGGCCCGGAGAGCATGCGCAGCGCCCGCCCACTCGCGGGCGATCCCTGACCGACAGCAGGGAGGAGTGGTGGATGCAATGATCGGACGCGAACGGGACGTGGGCCCGCTGGCGCGGCCGGCGCCTGCGGCCTGGCTGGTCGTGATGGTGCTGGTGCTCGGTGCGCTCCTCGCGCTGAGCGCCGGATCGGTCCTCGCGCAGTCCGCGAGCCCGAGCTCGAGCCCCGCGTACAGCGCGCCGCCGAGCCCGGCGGTATCAGCGCCCGCGAGCCCGGCGGCCAGCAGCTCGGTGGGCGGCGCCACGTCGGTGAGCGCCTCGCCGACGGCCCCGGCAACGAGCACGACGTCCCCGCAGCAGGGCAACGGGGTGCCGGTCCTGCCCGTGCTCGGCGTGCTCGCGATCGTCGCGGCGGCCGCGCTGGCGATCGCCCCAAGGCAGATGGGGAAGCGCCAGCGGCAGTGAGGGAGGGAGCCGCGAACTCCTCGCGCCGCCGCCCCAGTCGAAGAGGGGTCGGCCTTCGCCGGCCCCTCTTCCGCGCACCTGCCGGTGACGCGCGGACGTGTCGGCCCGGGTCGTGGACGCGGTCGTCAGGCCGCGACGGGCATGGTCGGACAGCCGCGACGGACGCGGTCAGGCGAGGACTCGCTCGTACCGGTCGCGGTGCATCCAGACGTAGAGGGCGATCGCGAACCGGGCCACCAGCGAGAGGCCGTACGTCGCGCACCACACGCACACGGCGCCCAGGACCACGACCTGGATGTACGTGAAGCGGATCTCGAAGACGACGCCGATCAGCGAGAGCCCGTAGTGCGCCAGCAGGAGCTGGACGCCACCGCGCCGCCACCAGGCCAGGGCGAGGACGAGCAGCGTGAGCGACAGACCGACGCCGAAGACGGCCACGGGCACGCCGAAGAGCCGCGCATACGACGACTCCGCGACCTGCTCGCACCCGTGCAGCACGCCGCAGTACGGCGTGCCGTTGCCCAGCTCCACGACGGAGAGGTAGAGCGCCACGGCCAGGCCGATCGTGTCGAGGGTCGCGAGGACGAGTGCGGGGTGGGTCTGGCGCAGCGCGGCATAGAACGACTGCAGGCGCATCGCATCCTCGGGCTCCGGGGTACCGCTGCGGTGAAGCGTCGGCACGGGCGCGCGACCGGTCACGGGCGGTCCGATGCGTTGCGACAGGGCCGAACCGCCCGACCCTCCGGCTGATAGGTCCGCGCGCCTGCGCTACTGTTCGCCCGAGACATGTCGCAGGGGGCCGTCGACAGCGTGTCAGGTGAGGGCGTGCGGCCGGCACGGGGTGCCCGAGAGCCGATGCGCGAGGGGGTGGGCGCGCTCCTGTTCGGCATGGCGCTCGGGGTCATCGCGGCCGCTGCGAAGGTGCCCGTCAACGTCGTCTCGGGCGGCGATGTCGGGCTGCTTCCTCTGGTCCTCGGCGTCGGCGTGGCGACCTGGTACGGGAACCGCGTGGCGGGCGTGGCCGCGACGGGCGTGTCGGCGCTCGTGGACACGTGGCTCCT
>JAJYGK010000097.1 GCA_021790715.1 Chloroflexota bacterium | reverse complement strand
CATCTCGAACACCGCCGGCGGCTACTCGTTCTGGCGCGACGCGCGGCTCCGGCGCCTGACCCGGTACCGGTACAACAACGCCCCGCTCGACGTGGGCGGGCGCTACGTCTACCTGCGCGACGACGAGGACGGCGCGTTCTGGAGCCCCACCTGGCAGCCGGTGCGGGTCGACGTCGAGGACTACGAGTGCCGGCACGGGACGGGCTACACCGCGATCTCGTCCCGGCGGAGCGGCATCCGCGCCGGGATCCTGTACTTCGTGCCGGTCGGCGCGCCGCTCGAGGTGTGGCGGGTGCGCGTCGCCAACGAGCGCCCGACGCCCGCCGTCGTCTCGCTGTTCGGGACCGTCGAGTTCGCCCTCTGGGACGCCTGGGACGACGAGACGAACTTCCAGCGCAACTACTCGATCGGCGAGGTCGAGGTCGCGGACGGAGTCGTCTACCACCGCAGCGAGTACCGGGAGCGCCGCAACCACGTCGCCTGGTTCGCCTGCTCCGAGCCACTCGCCGGCTACGACACGCAGCGCGACGCGTTCCTCGGGCCGTACCGCGGATGGGAGGCGCCGCTCGCCGTGGAGCGTGGCGCGTGCGCGGGGAGCATCGCCAGCGGCTGGCAGCCGATCGGCGCGCTCCACTGCCGGCTCAGTCTCGCCCCGGGGGAGACGCGGGAGGTGCGGTTCGCGCTGGGGTACCACGAGAACCCGCCGGACGCGAAGTTCGATCCGCCGGGATCGCAGGTGCTGAACACGCGCACGGTGCGCCCCGTCATCGAGCGCTACCTGGACGGGGAGACGGTCGAGCGCGCGTTCCGCGACCTGCGCGATCACTGGGACGGGCTGCTCGGCGCGCTCCAGGTGCGGACCGGCAACGAGCACGTCGACCGCATGGTCAACACCTGGAACGCGTACCAGGACATGGTCACGTTCACCGTCTCGCGGTCCGCGTCGCTCTTCGAGTCCGGCGTCGGGCGCGGGATCGGCTTCCGCGACTCCAACCAGGACCTCCTCGGGTTCGTCCACATGGCACCGGCGCGCGCCCGCGAGCGGCTGCTCGACGTCTCCGCGACGCAGCTGCCCTCAGGCGGCGCCTACCACCAGTACCAGCCGCTCACCAGGCGCGGGAACGACGCGGTGGGGACGGGCTTCAACGACGATCCGCTGTGGCTCGTGCTCGCCGCCGCGGCGTACGTCCGCGAGACCGGCGACGAGGCGATCCTCGACGAGGCCGTCCCGTACGACAACGAGCCCGGCACCGAGGCGCCGCTGTACGAGCACCTGCAGCGCTCGATCGCGTACACGCTGGCGCGCCGCGGGCCCCACGGCCTGCCGCTCATCGGCCACGCCGACTGGAACGACTGCCTCAACCTCAACACGTATTCGGTCACGCCCGGCGAGTCGTTCCAGGCCGGGCCGTACCGGGAGCGGGGGGTCGCGGAGTCTGTCTTCATCGCGGGCCTCTTCGTGCTCGCCGCCGGCGAGATGGCGGCACTCGCGCGCTGCCGGGGAGACGGGGCGGAGGCGGACCGCTGCGAGGCCGGCGCCCGGGCGATGCGCGCCGCGGTCGATGCGCACGGCTGGGACGGCGCCTGGTTCCTGCGCGCCTACGACGCGACGGGTGCGCCGGTGGGCTCCCGCGCGTGCGACGAGGGCCGCATCTTCATCGAGCCCCAGGGCATGTGCGTGATGGCCGGCATCGGGACGGACGACGGGCGGGCGCAGGCCGCGCTCGACGCGGTGCGCGAGCACCTCGCGACGCCGCACGGGATCCTGCTCGTGCAGCCCGCCTACACCCGCTACCGGCCCGAGCTCGGCGAGATCTCGTCGTACCCGCCCGGCCACAAGGAGAACGGATCGGTCTTCTGCCACGCGAACCCGTGGGTGACGATCGCGGAGGCCGGGCTCGGGCACGGCGACGCGGCGCTGGACTACTACCTGCGGACGTGCCCGTCGGCGCGCGAGGCGATCTCCGACGTGCACCGCTGCGAGCCGTACGTGCACGCCCAGACGATCGCCGGGCGCGATTCCCGGCAGGAGGGCGAGGCGCGGAACTCGTGGCTGACCGGGACGGCGGCATGGAACTACGTGGCCGTCACGCAGTGGATCCTGGGGATCCGCCCGGAGCTCGAGGGACTGCGCGTGGACCCGGTCCTGCCGGCGGCGTGGGGCGACGTCGAGGTCACGCGGCGGTTCCGCGGCAGCACGTACCGGATCACGATCCGGAAGGCGCCCGGCACGACGGGCCGGGTACGCCGGCTGACGGTCGACGGACGGGCGGTCGAGGGCACGCTCGTCCCGCTCCCGGTCGTCCCCGGGAGCGAAATCGTCATCGAGGCGCGCATCGAGTAGCGAGGGACGTTCCCGCCGCTACGCCTCGACGGCGTGTCGCTCCGCGCCGGCGCGTTTCGCGACCGACTGCTTCGTCATCCGGGCCCGTTTCGGAGCGCCGGGCACGCGCCCCGCTGCCTCCGCGAACGTCACGTCGGAGAGCGGTACGAGCGGCTCGCCGCGCAGCACGCGCCCCAGGTACTCGCCGGTGGCCGATCCCGCCACCTCCGCGATCTGCTCGGGCGTCCCCTCGGCCACGACCGTGCCCCCGCGCGCGCCGCCCTCGGGCCCGAGGTCCACGATCCAGTCGGCCGTCTTGATCACGTCGAGGTTGTGCTCGATCACGATCACCGTGTTCCCGGCGTCGACCAGGCGGTGGAGCACCTGGAGGAGCTTCTCGACGTCCGCGAAATGCAGGCCGGTCGTCGGCTCGTCGAGCACGTAGACCGTCCGCCCGGTCGCCCGCCGCGACAGCTCGGTCGCCAGCTTGACGCGCTGGGCCTCGCCTCCCGACAGCGTCGTCGCCGGCTGCCCGAGGTGGATGTAGCCCAGCCCGACGTCGTTCAGCGTCTGCAGCTTGGCGCGGATCGCCGGCACCGCGGCGAACAGCTCGAGCGACTCCTCGACCGTCATCTCGAGCACGTCGGAGATCGACTTCCCCTTGTAGTGGATCTCGAGCGCCTCCCGGTTGTAGCGCTTCCCCTTGCACACCTCGCAGGGAACGTACACGTCGGGCAGGAACTGCATCTCGATCTTGATGATCCCGTCGCCCTTGCAGTTCTCGCAGCGGCCGCCCTTGACGTTGAAGCTGAACCGGCCGGCCCTGTAGCCGCGCAGGCGGGCCTCGGGCACGCCCGCGAAGAGTTCGCGGATGGGTCCGAACACGCCGGTGTAGGTGGCCGGGTTGGAGCGCGGTGTCCGCCCGATGGGGCTCTGGTCGATCTCGATCACCTTGTCGACCGCGGCGAGGCCGTCGATCCGGTCGTGCTCGCCGGGGTCCTCGCGCGAGCCGTACAGGGACTTCGCCAGCGCGCGGTACAGCACCTCCGTCACGAGCGTGCTCTTCCCCGAGCCCGAGACGCCCGTCACGACCACGAACGTCCCGAGCGGGAACGCGACGTCGATGTTCTGCAGGTTGTGCTCGCGCGCACCGCGGACCACGAGGGAGGAGCCGTTGCCGGGCCGGCGCCGCTCAGGGATCGGCACGAATGCCTCGCCACGCAGATACGCGCCGGTGAGCGAGCGGGGCTCGCCGAGGATCGCCTCGAGCGGGCCCGCGGCCACGACCTCGCCGCCGTGCTCGCCCGCGCCGGGCCCCACGTCGACCACCCAGTCGGCCGTGCGGATCGTCTCCTCGTCGTGCTCGACGACGATCAGCGTGTTGCCGAGGTCGCGCAGGCGCGTGAGCGTCGCGATGAGCTTCGCGTTGTCGCGCTGGTGGAGCCCGATCGACGGCTCGTCGAGGATGTACAGCACGCCCATGAGGCTCGAGCCGATCTGCGTCGCGAGCCGGATCCGCTGCGCCTCGCCGCCGGAGAGGGTCTGGCTCGTGCGGTCGATCGTCAGGTAGTCGAGCCCCACGTCCACCAGGAAGCCGAGCCGAGCGCGGATCTCCTTGAGCACCTGCCGCGCGATCGTCGCCTCGCGCTCGGAGAGGCGTCCCGGCAGCCCGGTGGCCCAGTCGAGCGCGTCTGTCACCGAGAGCGCGGTCACGTCGGCGATCGTCCGGCCGTCGATCGTCACGCTCAGCGCCTCGGGTCGCAGGCGCTTCCCGCCGCAGGCCGGGCAGGGCCGCTCGACCATGTACCGCTCGATCTCGGCCTTGACGTACTCGGAATCGGTCTCGCGGTAGCGCCGCTCGAGGTTCGGGACCAGTCCCTCGAACGTGGCCTCGTACGAGTTCTCGCCGCGGTCGTGCTGGTAGCGCACGATGACGCGCTCGCCGCGCTCCGCGTAGAGCAGCAGGTGGAGCGCTTCCGCCGACAGCTCGCGGACCGGCACGTCGGTGCGGAAGCCGTGCCGCTCGGCGATCGCCTCGATGATGCGCAGCTGCCAGGAATTCTCCATCGGCATCCGCGTCCACGGCTGCAGCGCGCCCTCGCGCAGCGCCAGCTCGCGGTTGGGGATGAGGCGGCCGGGGTCGATCTCGAGCCGGACGCCGAGCCCCGTGCACGCGGGGCATGCGCCGTGGGGCGAGTTGAACGAGAAGCTGCGCGGCTCGAGCTCGTCGAGGGTCGTGCCGTCGAACGGGCAGCTGTAGCGCTCGCTGAACCGCTGCTCCTCGAACGTGCCGGCCTCCGCCGGGGCGACGACCATGACGCCCTCGCCCAGGCGCAGCGCGGTCTCGACCGAGTCGGCCGTCCGCCCGAGGTCCGGGTTCGGGTGCTCCGGCCCGTAGGGCACCCCGTCGGGGTCGGCGTGCCGCACGACGAGGCGGTCGACCACGACCTCGATCGTGTGGCGCCTGTACTTGTCGAGCGAGCGCGCCTCGTCCAGGTCGAGCAGCTCGCCGTCGACGCGAACGCGCACGAAGCCCTGCTTGCGCGCGGCCTCGAAGACGCGATCCCCCTCGGTCTTGCGATCGCGCACGAGCGGGCCGAGGATCAGCAGCCGCGTGCCGTCCGGGAGGGCCTGGATGCGGTCGACGATCTGCGGCACGCTCTGGCGGGCGATCTCCCGGCCGCACACCGGGCAGTGCGGGTGCCCGGCGCGGGCGAAGAGCAGGCGCAGGTAGTCGTAGATCTCGGTCACGGTACCGACCGTCGAGCGCGGGTTGCGGCCGGCACCCTTCTGGTCGATCGAGATGGCCGGGCTCAGGCCGTCGATCTGGTCGACGTCCGGCTTCTCCATCTGGCCCAGGAACTGGCGCGCGTACGCCGAGAGGCTCTCGACGTAGCGCCGCTGCCCCTCGGCGTAGATGGTGTCGAACGCGAGGCTGGACTTGCCGCTCCCGGACAGCCCCGTGATCACGACGAGGCGGTCGCGCGGCAGCTCGACCGTGATGTTCTTGAGGTTGTGTTCGCGTGCCCCGCGAACGACCAGCAGGTCCTGCGGCATACCGCGACAGTGTAGCCGCTCGGGGCGAATTAGAACAGGCGTGCGAACTCCGGTCGGCACCCGACCCCGGTCCGATCGGTCGGCCGCGGGCAGACCGCGGGCCGATCGCGGGCCGCTCAGTCCCCCGGCACGACC
>JAJYGK010000045.1 GCA_021790715.1 Chloroflexota bacterium | reverse complement strand
TCCGGCGCGCCCCGGAGAAGCTCGAGCGCCGCGCCGGCGACCGCACCGCGCGCGGGGGCGATCCGTCGCTCGGCGGCCGCGGCCACGGCCCGCGCGGCCACCGGGCCGCCGATCGCGACGCCCAGCAGCGTCACCGCGAGGGCGAGCCCCGCGGCCGGGACCAGCGCCGCGACCAGCACGACCGCACCGGCGCCGACGATCGCCGCGACCGCGTACGGCTGCAACACGCGCAGCCAGACGTCGGCGAGCCCGTCGATGTCCACGACGAGCCGCGCGACGAGATCGCCGCTGCGCAGCTCCGCGAGGCCGGCCGGCGCGAGACGCTCGAGCCGGCGGTACGCCGTCGAGCGGACACCGGCCAGGACGCGGAACGCGGCGTCGTGCGAGACCAGGCGCTCTGCGTAGCGCAGCGCGCCGCGCCCGATCCCGAACGCACGGACGCCCACGATGGCGACCATCAGCGCGAGGACCGGCGGCCGCTCGGCGGCACGTGAGATCAGCCACGCCGATGTGGCGGTGAGGCCCACGGCGGCGACCGCGGCACCGACGCCGGCCACGATCGCGAGCAGGAGCAGGCCACGGGCAGGCCGGGCGAGCGACGCGGCCCAGGCGAGCAGCGGCAGGCGCGCCTCGGACCCGGGGCGCGGATCGAGCCCCGGATGCGGATCGAGCCCCGGATGCGGATCGAGCCCCGAGCGCGCCTCGGACCCGGGGCCCGTGTCGGAAGGCAGGCGCTCGCTCATGCCACCGCTTCCTCCGCCGCCGCGCGCAGCTCCACGACGCGGTCGGCGGCGGCGAGCGCGGCCGAGCGGTGGGCGACGACCACGACCGCACGTCGTTCCCGACGCGCCAGGCCGCGCACGGCGTCGAGCACCTGCCGTTCCGTGGCCTCGTCGAGCCCGGCCGTCGGCTCGTCCAGCAGCAGGAGCGGCGCGTCGCGCACGATCGCCCGCGCGATCGCCACGCGCCGTCGCTGACCGGTGGAGAGGCCCGCTCCCCGTTCTCCCACCGTCGCACCGGGGTCCAGGTCCGCCAGGCCGACCGCCGCCAGGGCGTCGCGCACGGCCGCGTCGCCCGCGTCGGGGGCCGCGAGCCGCACGTTCTCCGCGACCGTGCCGGGGAAGAGGTACGGCTCCTGCGCCACGTAGCCCACCTGCCGCCGCCAGATCGCTGGATCAAGGTCGGCGATCGCGACCGAGGCGCCGGCGGCGGTCGCGTGCACGGTGCCCTCGTCCGGCGCGAGGAGACCGGCGAGCACGGCGAGGAGCGTGGTCTTGCCCGCGCCGCTGGCGCCGGCCACGGCGACCATCTCCCCGCCCCGCACCGCGAACGACACGTCCGAGGGGGCGGCCAGGCCGCGGCCGGGCTGGCGCACCGCGACGCCCTCCACGCGCAGCTCGCCGCGACGAAGATCGGGCACGTCGGTCCGGGTGCCCCGGGACGGCACCGGTGTCTCGATGACGCTGAATGCCGCCTCGGCGGCCTCGAGCCCCTCCTCGCTGGCATGGAACTGCGCGCCGAGCGTCCGCAGCGGAAGGTACGCCTCCGGTGCCAGGATCAGCACGAAGAGGCCGGTGCGCAGGTCCAGCATGCCGTCCACCAGCCGCAGGCCGATGCCGACGGCGACGAGCGCCACCGACAGCGTGGCGCCCAGCTCCAGCACGAATGCCGAGAGGAACGCGATCCGCAGCGCGCCGAGCGTCTCGCGGCGGTACGCGTCGGTGACCCGCTCGAGGGCGTCGAGCTGCGCACGGGCGCGACCGAACGCCTTCAGCGTCGGCAGGCCGGCCACGACGTCGAGGAAGTGGTGCGAGAGACGCTCGAGGGCATGCCAGCGCCGCTTCCGCTGCGCCCCGCTGGCGAGGCCGATCAGCACCAGGAAGACGACGATCAGCGGCACGGTCAGCGCGACGATGAGGGCGGACAGCGGGTCGGCGGGCAGCATGGTCGCCACGACCGCGACCGGCAGCACCGTGGCGAGCACCAGCTGCGGCAGGTACCGCGCGAAGTAGCCGTCGAGCGCGTCGATCCCGCGCGTGGCGAGCGCGACGAACGCGCCTCCCTGCGCGCCCGCCGCCCAGCGCGGACCGAGGTCCACCACGCGGCGCAGGAGGGCCATGCGGATGCTCGACTTGATGCCGGCCGATGCCCGGTGGGCGGCCGACTCGTGCGCCCACGCCACGATCGCGCGCGCGCCGAGGACCGCGGCGAGCGCCGCGAGCGCCGGCGAGAGGTCGGCGAGCCCCGCGTGCCGCTCGACCGCGGCGGAGATCGCATCCGCCAGGAGCGCCGCCTGTGCGATCGCGAGCCCGGCCGAGGCGAGCCCCAGGACGACGACGAGCGCGATCGGACCGCGCGCCTGCCGGGCCAGCCGGAGCAGTCGCGGGTCGAGGCGCTTCACGGGGCCGGGGCGGCCGGCTCCTCGTCGGACGTCGACTGCGAGACGCTCAGGCGACGGCGGAACACCCAGTAGGTCCAGGCCTGGTAGAGCACGACGATGGGCGTGAAGATGACGGCCACCACGGTCATGATCGAGAGCGTGTACGAGGTGGAGGCGGCGTTGGTCGTCGTCAGGCTGTACGCCGCATTCGTCGTCGAAGGCAGGACGTCAGGGTAGAGCGCGGTGAAGAGCGCCACGACCGCGAGCGCGATGGTGGCCATCGTGCCGACGAACGCCCATCCTTCGCGGCGCAGGCGGTTGGCGACGAGCGCGCCGACGAACGCGAGCGCCGCGGCGGCCGACAGCACGAGCGACGCGACGTCCCCGCGCTGGACGTGCGTCCAGGCGAGGAACCCGACGGCGACGACGGCGGTGACGAGCCCGACCTGGCCGGCCAGGCGGTTCGCCCGGGCGCGGATCTCCCCGTCGGTCTTGAGCGCCAGGAACATCGCCGCGTGGGTGACGAACAGGCCGAGCGTGGTGAGGCCGCCGAGCAGCGCGTAGGGGTTGAGGAGCGTCAGCAGCGTCCCGGTGTACTCGTGGTTGGCGTCCAGCGGCACGCCCGCCACGATGTTCCCGAACGCCACTCCCCACAGGATCGCGGGCAGCAGGGACCCGATGAAGATCGCGCCGTCCCAGCGGGATCGCCACCAGCCCTCGGGCCGCTTGTTGCGGTACTCGATCGCGACGCCGCGCACGATGAGCGCGACGAGGATCAGGAAGAGCGCCAGGTAGAAGCCCGAGAACAGCGACGCGTACCACTCGGGGAACGCCGCGAACGTGGCGCCGCCGGCAACGAGGAGCCACACCTCGTTGCCGTCCCACACCGGGCCGATCGTGCGCAGCATGACGCGCCGCTCGGGCTCGTTCCGGCCGAGGACGGGGAGCAGGATGCCCACTCCGAAGTCGAACCCCTCGAGGACGAGGTACCCGACCCAGAGGACCGCGATGAGGCCGAACCAGACCGTCGTGAGGGCCATCTCCGTCCTCCCCTAGTACGCGAACGCGATCGGCCGCTCCGACTCGTCCCCGGCCTTCGCCGGTGCCGGCAGGCCGGCGCGGATGCGTCGCACGAGCAGCCCGACCTCGACGACCGCGAGGACGCCGTACAGGAGCGTGAAGCCGACCACCGTCACCAGCACCTCCCACGCCGGGGTGCCGGGCGAGACGGCGGACGAGGTCTGCATCAGGCCGAACACGATCCAGGGCTGGCGGCCCATCTCGGTCAGGATCCAGCCGAGCGAGTTGGCCGCCAGCGGCAGCAGGGGCAGCACGATGCCGGCCCTGACGACCCAGGGGTTCGGCCGGAGCCCGCGCCTGAGCGTCCAGAGCATCCACAGCGCCGCCAGGGCGGCCAGGGCGCCGGCCCCGATCATCAGGCGGAACGACCAGTAGGCGACGGGGATGATCGGGCGGTAGTCGCCGGGCCCGTACGTCGCCTGGTACTGCGCCTGCAGCTGGTTGATCCCCTCCACCTTGCCGTTGAAGCTGCCGGTGGCGAGGAACGAGAGGATGTCGGGCACGCGGATCGAGAACAGCTCGCGCGACCCGTCCGGCGTACCGATCGTGAGCAGGCTGAGGCCGGCCGGCTGGCTCGTGTTGTAGAGCGCCTCGGCGGCCGCCATCTTCATCGGCTGCTGCGCGGTCATCTGCTTGCCCTGCTGGTCGCCCGAGATCACCACGAGCACCGCGGCGACGAGCACGGTCACGGCGCCGATGCGCGCCGCCGTGCGGAACACCGACTCGTCCTCGCCGGCTCCGCGCGCCAGCCGCCACAGGGCCACGCCGGCCACGAACGCGCCGGCGGTCAGGAAGGCCGCGAAGATCGTGTGGAGGAAGGTGACGATCGCGACGGGACTCGTGAGGACGGCCAGGAAGTCGGTGAGCTGCGCGCGGCCGGCAGACGCGCTGTACGTGTAGCCGACCGGGTCCTGCATCCACGAGTTCGCGACCAGGATGAAGTAGGCGGAGAGGACCGTCCCGATGGCGGCCAGCCAGATCGTGGCGAGATGCACGCGTTTCGGCAGGCGCCCCCAGCCGAAGATCCACAGGCCGAGGAACGTCGACTCGAGGAAGAAGGCGAGCAGTCCCTCGATGGCGAGCGGCGCGCCGAAGATGTCCCCGACGAAGCGGCTGTAGTCGCTCCAGTTCATGCCGAACTGGAACTCCTGCACGATGCCGGTGACGACGCCGAGCGCGAAGTTGATCAGGAACAGCTCGCCGTAGAAGCGCGTGAGCCGCAGCCACCGCTCGTTGCCGCTGCGCACCCACGCGGTCTGCAGCCCGGCCACGACGAACGCGAGTCCGATCGTGAGAGGGACGAACAGGAAGTGGTAGACGGTGGTGATCCCGAACTGCCACCGGGCCAGCTCAAGGGCATTCATCGGCGTGGCTGTCCTCCCGCGATGAGCACGTCCGATCCAGGGCGACGACCGTGCACCGCCGGGCGGCCTGCTGCCTGCCACCCACCCCGACGGTCTGGAGCACGCTACTCGTTCGGGCAGGCCAAGACATGATACAGATGCATCAGAAACGGCCCGGTCGCGGGGATCGCCGAGGGCTCAGACGAGCCCGGCGCGCATCGCCAGCAGCACCATCTCGAGGCGACTGCGCGCGCCGAGCTTGCGCTCCGCGTTCGCGATGTGGTTGCGGGCGGTGACGACCCGGATGTGCAGCGCGTCGGCGATGCCGGCCGTCGTGGTGCCCAGCGCGGCCAGCCGCACGACTTCGATCTCCCGCCGCGTGAGCGACTCGCCACGAAGGACGGCGCCGTCTGCCTCGCCGGCGGCCGCCGGCGAGGGGTCCGCGGGCCGGCGGGCGGCCGGAGGTGAGGGCTCGTGCCTGCGCCGGGGCAAGTGGGCGGGACCACCCACGTGCAGGGGCACCCGTCGGCACCATGTGCCAAACGATGTTCCGGGGTGGCCCGCAGGATCGACGGGATTCCGAGTGCGCTCCTGTTGACTAGGGCCATTTGGCCCATATATCGTGTCCCACCTACCCATCTGGGGGGCGGCGTCGGCTGTGAGGGCGGCAGGCGACCGTCGGAAGGGAGGACACATTCAGTGAAGAGATCGG
>JAJYGK010000178.1 GCA_021790715.1 Chloroflexota bacterium | reverse complement strand
GCGGCCGTGATGCCCACGAGCGTCATCCACGACTCTGCCGACGCACCCAGGAGGACGAGCGCGATCGCGACGCAGAGGAGGGCGACGAGCCAGGACAGGTAGTCGCGCACCTCGTTCCTCCCTGCCGATGATCGCCAAGAGGATCAGGTGGCCGCCGGAGCCCCGGCGGCGGCCTGCTGCCGTGCCCCCGCGCCCTGCCGCGAGAGCCGGCGTCGGCGACCGTACGGCGGGCCCGGATCGCGCGTAAGTGCCATGCGGTCCATGGGCGGACCGGCGGACGATGGTGCCTACATCCCCAGGCGCGGGTAGAGGCGGGCCGCGATGACGAGGAGGATGACCAGCGCGAAGGCGAGCACGCCGAAGTCGAGCGGCACCGGGAAGGTGGCCGTGCCGCCGGCGACCATCAGGCTGCGCAGGGCATCCACCTGGTAGGTGAGGGGGTTGACCTTCGCCAGCACCTGCAGCCACGTCGGCATCAGGGCGATCGGGTAGATGGCGCTGCTGGCGAAGAAGAGCGGCATCGTGAGGACCTGGCCGATCCCCATGAAGCGCTCCCGGGTGCGGACCAGGCACGCGATGATGAGCGAGAACGTCGCGAACGCCGCAGCGCCCAGCACGACCACGACGGCCACGCCGAGGAGCTGCGGGACTCCGAGCTGCAGGTGGATCCCGATGACGGCGGCGACGACATACACGACGGCGGCCTGCACGAGCGCCCGCAGGCCACCGGCCAGCGCCTTCCCGGAGACGAGCGCGATGCGCGAGGCGGGGCTCACCAGGTACTTGTGCAGGACGCCGAGGTCGCGCTCCCAGATCACGGCGATGCCGAAGAAGATCGCGGAGAAGAGGGCGCTCTGCGCGAGCACGCCCGGCGCGAGGAAGTCCATGTAGCCGAGCTTGCCGGTCGGGATCGCGCGTGCCTGCGCGAGGACCTGGCCGAACACCAGCAGCCAGAGGACCGGCTGCACCGCCCGCGTGAGCAGCTCGGTGGGATCGTGGGCGAGCTTCTGGAGCTCGGCCTCCGCGACGGTCCAGGCATCCTGGGCGAACCGGACCGCGGCCGCGGGCTCAGCCCAGGCGGCGGGCCGTGCGGCGCGTTCGAGCGACGTCACGGTAGGTACCTCCTTCGTCCACGTCGCCACCGGTGTAGAAGGTGAAGACGTCGTCCAGGGTCGCGGTCGGCCCGACGTCGGCCGCCAGCGACTCGGGGGTGCCGAGCGCGACGAGCCGCCCGAGGTGCATGATCCCGACCCGTTCGCACAGCTCGGACGCCTCGTCCATGTAGTGCGTCGTCAGCAGGATGGTGGTCCCGTCCCGGTCGCGGAGCCCGCGGACGTGCTCCCACACGGTGCGCCGCGCGGTCGGGTCGAGGCCGACCGTCGGCTCGTCGAGGAACAGCACCTGCGGCCGGTGGAGCATCGCCTGGGCAATCTCGAGACGCCGGATCATGCCGCCCGAGAACGTGCGGACGAGGTTGCCGGCCACGTCGGCGAGTCCCATGAAGGCGAGCGCGTCCTCGATGCGCTGCTTCCGTTCGGCCGTGGGGATGTGGTACAGGCGTCCGGAGATGTCGAGGTTCTCTCGCGCGGTGAGGGCGCCGTCCGACGAGAGGAGCTGGGGTACGTAGCCGATCGACCGCCGCACCAGGCGCGGCTCCCGCAGGATGTCGTGACCGGCGACCCTGGCACTGCCCGACGTCGGCGGCAGCAGCGTGATCAGCATCTTGATCGTGGTCGTCTTGCCCGCCCCGTTCGGGCCGAGCAGCCCAAAGACCTCGCCGGGCGTGACGCTCAGGGACAGCCCTTCCACGGCGGTCACGGAACCGAATTCGCGGCGCAGCAGGTCGGTTTCGATGATCGGCGGCATGACGGACACGCTACGATTAAGCCACTTAACAGTCTAGCCGGTGTGCCATGAAGACGCCCAGCGACGCCAGCCCATTGGCGGAGACGACCGCCCTGGTCGTGCTCGAGGCGGTCCCGCTCGTGATGCGCGCGGTCCGCGCGCGGATGCGGGAGGGCCGGCCTGCGGGCGTGACCGTTCCCCAGTTCCGGGCGCTCCTCTTCATCCGTCGCCACCCGGGCGCCGCGCTGTCGGACGTCGCCGAGCACCTGGGGACGTCCGTCCCGGCCGCCTCAGACCTGGTGTCGCGCCTGGTCCGCGAGGCGCTGGTCGTGCGGGAGGCGGACCCGCGGTCGCGCCGCCGCGTCTCGCTGACGCTCACCGCCGAGGGCCGCGGGCAGCTCGAGTCCGCCGAGCGGCGCGTGAGCGGATGGCTCGCCGACGAGCTGGCACGCCTCTCCCCGGAGCAGCTGGCCGTGGTGGCCGCCGGTCTCGAGGACCTGCGGGCGCTGTTCGCCGGCAGCGAAGAGCCGGACGAGGCGGATCGCGCCGGCTGACCGCGCCGGGAGCGCCCGGCACCCGTAGCACCCGGTGCGCGGGTCGTTCGCGCCGGCTGACCGGCGCCGCCGTCGACCCGGCCCCCGTCGCAGCCCGTTCGGCCGGGCAGGCATGGAGAGCCGTTCGGCCCGACGGCGGGCCTGCTCCTGCCCCTTGTTGCCGCCGGCCTGACGGCCATGCTGAATGGGACGCTCGGCGGCCACGGCTGGGTGAGGTGCGCGATGCCGGTCATCACGATCGCTCGGGAGTACGGCGCAGGAGGGGCGGAGATCGCCTGCGACCTTGCCCGCGAGCTCGGCGCCGAGATCTGCGACCGCTCGCTCATCGCCGAGGTCGCGCGCCGCACGCGGCTGCCCCCGGAGGAGGTGGCGGCGGAGGATGAGCTGGGCCGCTCCCTGCCCGACCGGATCCTGCGCACGTTCGTGCCGGTCGGCGAGGCCGCAGCCGGATGGGCGATCGATCCCGTCGAGCTCGTCGATCGCCACGTGCTCGTCGAACGCATCACCCGCGTGGCATTGCGGGAGGCGGCACGCTCCGGCAACGCGGTGATCGTCGGACGCGGTGGCGCCAGCGAGCTTCGCGACGAGCCGACGGCGTACCACGTCTTCCTGTGGGCACCCGAGCCGGACCGCGTGCGGGCGGTCCGCGAGCGACTGGCATGCGACGAGGCGACGGCACGCCGGACGATCCACCGCATCGATGCCAGCCGGTCGTCGTACGTCCACGAGGTGTACGGCGTGGACTGGCGCGATCCGCACCTGTACGACCTCGTCCTGAACACGGGCAGGCTCGGGCACGCCGCCAGCGTGGCGGCCATCCTGGGCGCGGTCGGGGCGCGCCGAATGCTGCGGCGGAGCGGCGCGACGGAGGCGGCGGAGCCGGTTCAGGACAGGAATGCGGTGACCGCCAGCAGGGCATAGATCGCCGCGTGCCCGAGCAGCGCCCAGCGCAGGATGCGCACGCCCTCGACGTCCAGCTCGCCCTTCCGGTAGCTCCGGACGGCGCCCGCGTACAGCGCTCCGAGGATCGCCAGCAGCGCGGTCGCGAAGACGAGGATCGCCAGCAGTGCCGGCCTGTTCAGGCTCACGGGCGGCGCACCTCAGAACACCGCGAGGTGCGCCATGACCACGATGAGCGCGAGCTGCATGATCGCCTGGACGCCGGCGAGCCGCACGTTCCGCATGTTGAGCCGCGCGATCTTCCCGGTATCGGGCTGCCGCTTCGCCAGCTCGATGAAGATGCGCACGCTGTTGGGCATGAAGATCCCGAACCCCTGGGCGGTCAGGACGAGGACGACGACGCCGGCGGCCAGGATCCACGGGGACGAGAGGACGAACTTCCCCTCGGACTGGGCGAGGTAGATCCCGGAGGCGACCGCGACGGCGGCGAGCGAGGGCAGGATGAAGAACGTCGTGGGCGTCAGCCGCTTGGCGATCTCGACCCGGGACGGGACCTCGAGCGACGACAGCACGCGCGACATGACGATGCCCATGAAGAGGTCGAAGCCCGTCCACGTCCCGCCGGTGATCACGTGCACGAACGTGAGCAGCCACAGGCTCCGTGCCGCGAGCGCGACGATCAGCCCGAGCGGGGGAAGCACGCCGATCGCGAAGCTCCAGCGCAGCAGGCGGCCGGTGTACGGCGGAAGCGTCGAGGAGTTCGCCGGCTCGAGGACCGCGGGTCCGGCGAGCGCGTCCGGCACGGTCGTCATGGCGCGGATGCCGGTGCCGGACTCGGGGACGCGAGCATGGCGGCACTGTAGCAGCCCTGCGCAGGCGTGCCACGGACGTACCTGGACGCGCTCAGGACGCCTGCGATCGTGGACGCGTTCGCGGCGATGGGCGCGTGCCCGGCCGCGTGCGGTCTCCCCGCCGCGCGGCGCGTTCTCCCGGCCGCGCGCGTTCTCCCGGCCGCGCGGCGCGTTCGCCGGTTCGGGCGTTCCGGGCCTACTCGCCCTCGCCGAACAGCTCGCGCATCGCGGCCAGCAGTTCCTCGCGGCGGCGGCGCTCGGCGTCTCCGGGCGCGCCTCCGTCGATGCGGGGGAGTCGTGCGGTTCTGCCCCGGCGCGTGCCGGCCTTCGGCTCCGCGTCCGGCGTCCACTCCGGCCGCGGGGGCCCGATGCGTCCGGACCACCCTCCGCCCTCGGCCTCGACGAAGCGCTCGAGCTCGCCGTGGTCGAGGTAGATCCCGCGGCAGTCCTCGCACTGCTCCAGCACGATCCCGCTGCGCTCGTAGGAGCGCATCTTCCCGTGGCACTTCGGGCAGGTGAGCACGGCGGGCGGTGTCCCGGCGGTCGACGCGGTCCCGGCCGTCACGTCTGGGCCTCCGGTGATGCGCGGTCCGGACGGGCCGCCTCGGTCAGCTCGGCGCCCCAGCGCATGGCGCGCTCGATCTCGCCGTCCCTGAGCGGCCCGTAGCGCCCCTTCACCACGAACCGCGTCGGCCGCCCCGCGGCGCGATAGCCGGCCGCGGCGAGCTTCTTCGAGATCGTCCCGGTCGCCCCACCCGGGGACCACCAGAGCCCGGTCTCGAACGCGGCGAACGCCGCGTGCCCCGCCGGCAGGGCATCGAGCCAGGACCGCATCGACGGCTGGGACAGGTCCGGCGGCGACGGCGCGTTGCGCTCGCTGGTCGCGATCTCCTGGAGCATCTCGTCGGTGCCGAGCCTGAAGCCGAGCACCGGAGCGCCGACGACGAGCAGATCGACACCCTCGAGCACGGGCCCGGTGGCCGCACCTGTCGGCAGGGCCGTCGCGTCCGGCCCGATCCCCCGCGCGATGGC
The DNA here is from genome assembly GCA_021790715.1 of Chloroflexota bacterium. Lineage (GTDB taxonomy): Bacteria > Chloroflexota > Limnocylindria > Limnocylindrales > CSP1-4 > JAJYNJ01. Next base: position 342 of record JAJYGK010000178.1, on the reverse strand, counting down.
CCCGGCGATCGCCGCGGTGTTCCCCCACAGCGACTCGTAGACGACGAGCGCCTTCATGGTCACGCCCTCCGCGCCCCGCGGGCACCGCCACATCCGGGTCCCCCGGACGGGGTCCGTCGTCCGACCGCGGCCGGCGCCGGGGCGAGCCGGGCCACCGCGCGGTGGTCACGTGCCGCGTCGGCGTGGTCGCGAGTGACGTCCATCTCGGTCCTCCGCCCCCGGCCCCGCGCCGCCCCCGGAGGCGGGACCGTCCTTCGACGGCCCGGCCAGGCGGTCGCCGCCCCTGCCTCAATGGAACCCGTGCCGGGCCCGTCGCGCATTGCCCCAACGGCCCGTATGCGC
>JAJYGK010000161.1 GCA_021790715.1 Chloroflexota bacterium | reverse complement strand
GACGTGGGCCGGGTCCTGGGAAGCGATGCCGACCTCGCGGCGGCCGGCCGCGCGGCCGAGGCGGCGCTGGCGCTCCTTCGCTGCGCCGACGGGCGCCTTGCGAGGGCCTGGCGCGCCGGCCGGACCAGTGGCCCGGGGATGCTCGAGGACCACGCGCTGCTCGCGGACGGACTCCTCGCGCTCTACCGCGCGACGTTCGACGAACGGTGGTTCGTGGCCGCGCGCGACCTGGCGGAGATCGTGCTCGCCCGCTTCGCCGACCCCGCGGGCGGGTTCTGGGACACCGCGGACGACCACGAGCGGCTCATCGCCCGGCCGCGGTCGATCGAGGACAACGCCGTGCCGTCCGGCGGGGCCGTGATCGCGTCGGTGCTGCTCCGGCTCGCGGCGCTGACGGGCGAGGTGCGGTACCGCGCGACCGCCGAGGCCGCGCTCGAGCGCGTCGCCCCGGTCGCGGCCCGGTACCCGGTCGCGTTCGCGGCCTGGCTGCAGGCACTTGACCTGGCCGCGCACCCCATCGCGGAGGTGGCGATCGTGGGCGACCCGTCCGACCCGGCCACCCGTGCCCTCCTGGCCGTCGCGACCCGCGGGCTGCAGCCGCGGCGCGTGGTGGCGCTGAGCGCGGATCCGGCCGGCAGCCGGATCGAGCTGCTGCAGAGTCGTTTCGCGCTGCACGGGCTCCCCACCGCGTTCGTGTGCCGCGATTTCGCCTGCCGGCAACCCGTGACGGAGCCGGAGGCGCTTGCCGCGCAGCTCGCCGGGTGATCGCCGGGCGGCACACGGCGTCCTGAGCGGCGCTGCCGGTACCATGCGTGCGGCAGGGACCGACACGGCGCAGGGCAGGGGAGAGGTGACGTGGCCGCGACAGTGATCGTCGGGCTCCAGTGGGGCGACGAGGGCAAGGGCAAGACCACCGACCTGCTCGCCGAGTCGGTCGCCGTCGTCGTGCGCTACCAGGGCGGCGACAACGCGGGCCACACGATCGTCATCGGCGACTCCGTCTTCAAGCTCCACCTGGTCCCGAGCGGCGTCCTGTACCCGCACATCACGCCCGTCATCGGCAACGGGGTGGTGGTGAACCCGCAGACCCTGCTCGACGAGATGGCGATGCTCGAGGAGCGCGGCGTCGGGACCGCGAACGTCCGCGTCAGCGAGGCGGCGCACGTGATCATGCCCTATCACGTCGCCCTGGATGGCGCGATGGAGGCGCGGCTCGCCGGCGAGGAGATCGGCACGACGCGCCGGGGCATCGGGCCGGCCTACGCCGACCGCGCCTGGCGCATCGGCGTTCGCATGGCCGACCTGCTCGAGCCGGGCGCGCTCCGCACCAGGCTCGAGCGGATCCTGCCGGAGAAGAACGCCGTGCTCGTGCAGACGCACGGGCTCGAGCCGTTCGAGCTCGACGACCTGGTGGCGCGCGCGACCGACTGGGGCGAGCGCCTCCGTCCGCACATCGTCGACACCACGGCCCTCGTCCAGGACGCGCTGGCGCGCGGGCTGCACGTGCTCCTCGAGGGCGCCCAGGGGACGCTCCTCGATCTCGACCACGGCACCTATCCATACGTGACGAGCTCGAACCCGATCGCGGGCGGTGCGTGCACCGGCGGCGGCGTGGGACCCCTGCAGGTCGACGAGGTGATCGGCGTCATGAAGGCCTACGCCACGCGCGTCGGTTCCGGGCCGTTCCCGACCGAGCTCGACGACGAGACGGGGCGTCACCTGCTCGAGCGGGGCCACGAGTTCGGCACGACCACCGGGCGGCGGCGGCGGTGCGGCTGGTTCGACGCCGTCCCGCTGCGGCACGCGGTCGCGATCAACAGCGTGACGAGCATCATGCTGAACAAGCTCGACATCCTGTCGGGCCTGCCCGAGGTCCGCCTCTGCGTCGCCTACCGGATCGACGGCAGGATCGTCGAACGGCTGCCCTCGTCGCCGGACCTGCTGGCCCGGGCCGAGCCGGTCTACGAGGCGTTCGAGGGATGGGACGAGGACGTCTCGGGGATCCGGCGGGCGGAGGACCTGCCGGCGGCCGCGCGGCGGTACGTCGACGTGCTCGAGGGGCTGGCCGGCGTCCCGATCTCGATCGTGAGCGTGGGCGCGGACCGGCAGGCGACGATCCTGCGCCGCGAGCGGCCGCGGCGGGCGACGGTCGCGGGACCGGGGTGGGCCGGAGGCGGGGAAGCCGGTGGGCCCGGGCGCGCGGGATCGTCTCCGGGAGCGCCCGTGGACGCGCCATGATCCCCCGCTACACGCTCCCCGGGATGGGTGCCATCTGGACGGATCAGGCCCGCTTCGAGGCGATGCTCCGGGTGGAGCGCGCCGTCGTCCGTGTCCAGGCCCGGCACGGGCTCGTGCCCGCCGGGGCTGCGGCCGCGATCGAGGCGCGGTCACGGGTCGACGTGGCGCGGATCGCGGAGCTGGAGCAGGTCACCGATCACGACGTCGCCGCGTTCGTGAGCCAGGTCGCCGAGACCGTCGGCCCCGACGGCCGTTTCCTGCATCTCGGCCTGACCAGCAGCGACGTGCTCGACACGGCTCTCGCCCTGCAGTGCCGGGCGGCCGCCGACCGGCTGCTGCACGACGTCGACGAGGCCGTCGTCGCCGTGGTCCGTCGCGCCCGCGAGCACGCCGGGACCGTGATGATGGGCCGCACGCACTCCGTCCACGCCGAGCCCACGACCTTCGGCGCCAAGCTCGCCGGCTGGGCGTTCGAGCTCGACCGCGACCGCCGGCGGATCGCCGTCGCCGCGGAGGAGATCGCGACGGGGAAGCTCTCGGGTCCGGTGGGCACGTACAGTCACGTGGAGCCGGAGATCGAGGCGGAGGTGATGACCGAGCTGGGGCTGGCGGCCGATCCGGTCAGCACGCAGATCGTCCAGCGCGACCGGCACGCCGCGTTCCTCGCCGCGATCGCCGTGACCGGCGGGTCGATCGAGCGCTTCGCGACGGAGGTGCGGAACCTGGCGCACACGGAGATCGCCGAGGTCGCCGAGCCGTTCCGCGAGGGCCAGCGCGGCTCCAGCGCGATGCCCCACAAGCGGAATCCCATCCGCAGCGAGCGCCTCGCCGGACTCGCGCGCCTGCTGCGCGGCTACGCGCAGGCCGGGTTCGAAGACCAGGCGCTCTGGCACGAGCGGGACATCAGCCACTCCTCCGTGGAGCGGGTGGCGCTGCCGGATGCCACGATCCTGCTCGACTACATGCTCGTCACGTTCACGAGGCTGGTCGACGGGCTGGTGGTCCGTCCCGAGCGGATGCGCGAGAACCTCGAGCACGGGCTCGGGCTCCATGCCTCGAGCCGCGTCCTTCTGGCGCTCGTCGAGGGCGGGATGTCGCGCGACGCGGCGTACGCGATCGTCCAGCGGAACGCGCTGCGTGCGGCGGACGAGCGCCGTCCGTTCGCCGAGCTGCTGGCGGCCGATCCGGACGCCGCGGCCGTCACGCCGCAGGCGCTGGCGGCATGCTTCGACGACGCGGCCTTCATCCGCCATGCCCCGGCGATCGTCGGCCGCCTGGACCGGCTCATTCCGGCGGACGGCTGACGGGGGAGGGCTCGGATGTACGGACGCGGACCGGCGGCACTTTCCCCGGAGGACCGGGACGCGGCGAGCCGCGTCCTCGGCCGCGATCCCGGCGAGCTCGAGGCCGCGCTCCTCGCGACGGCCTGGAGCGAGCGCTGCTCGGCGCGGAGCGTGCGGCCGCTCCTCGCGACGCTGCCCGGCCTCTCCCTGGCGGGCATCACGGGCGCGCGCCACGCGGGCGTGGTCCCGACCGGGAACGGGCCGCCGCTCGCCGTATCGCTTGCATCGGGCACCGGCCCGGGCCTGCTCGACTCGCCCGAGGCGGCCGGCAGGCTGGTCGCCGATGCCCTGAGTGAGCTGGCCGCCCTGGGTGCACGGCCCCTCGGGCTCGTCGACGCCGTGACCGTCGACCCCGAGACCGAGGGCGCTGCCCCGGCACGCCTGGCCGCCGTGCTCCGCAAGGTCGCCGCGCATGGCGCCGCCGTCGGGGCGCCGCTGGTGGGCGGGCAGGTCGCGCTGCGCCGGGGCGCTGCGGATGCTCTCCGCGTGATCGGGATCGGCGTCGCGGACGAGGCGCGCGAGTCCGGTCTCCGGGCTCCCGCGCCGGGCGACATTCTGCTGCTGCTGACGGCCGACGCGGGTGCCGGACCCGCGCCGCTGCTCGCGGTTGGCCGGGCCCTGGCGGGACGACGGCTCGTCGCCGTGCTGTGGCGCCCCGGCCCCGGAGGCATCGCATGCGCGGCTGCGGACGCGACATGGGAGGCGGCACAGACGCGCGCTCCTCGCGCCGCGGCCGGGTCGCTGGGGATCGCCCTCGACCTCGATGCCCTCCGCACCGTCACCGACCCCGACGCGGGGATCCCCGATGCGCATGCGCGGGACATCGAAGTGCTCACCGCGGCGCGGCCGCCCTCGATGCTGGCGATCGTCTCCATCGCCGCCGAGGCAGCGACCATCTCGGCCTGCGCCGGGAGCGGCGTGCGCCCGACCCGTATCGGCCGGGTGACCGCCGACGGCATGCTGACCGTCGCGGTGCGAACGGCGGCCGAACAGGTCGCCGCGGAACAGATCGCCGCTGCGCCGCCCGCCGCCGGGTCGCTCTTCGCGGAACAGATCGCCGCCGCCATCCCCCTCGCCGCCTTCGTGGGCGACTCCGTTCCCGTCCAGCGCCGTGCGGATCCCCCGCGGCGTCGCCGGCAGGCGCCCGCCCCGGGCGCGCCGGACTGGGCCTCCGACCGGCTGCCAATCCGCGGCATGGACCCCGGCGCCGTGCTGCGCGGCCTGCTCGGCAGCCCGGAGCTGAGCAGCCGCTGTCGCATCGGACCACGTCCCGGCGACACCGCCACGTATCCCCGGCACGCCGCCGGGCCGGGCCTCGGCATCGCGTCGCCCACCCCGGCGCGCGATCCGGCGGTGCCCGGGATCGCCTGCGCCACGGACGGCGCGCACGGTGTCGGGCTGCTCGATCCGCGCCGCGGGGCCGCGCTCGCCGTGGCGTCGGCGTCGCGGGCCATGTCCGCTGCCGGGGCGCAGCCGGCCGGGCTCGGCGTCGTCATCGAGGCGGGCGCCCCTGCCGATCCCGAGGCGTTCTGGCAGCTCACGGAGGCCGTGCGCGGCATCGCGGAGGCATCGCGCGGCCTCGGGCTGGCGGTGGCCGCCGCACGGGTCGTCCTGGACGAGGTGGGCCCCGCCCGGCGGGCTGCCCCGTCCACGCAGGTCGCCGCCGTCGGTGTCGCCGGCGCGGGCGGGCGGGGAGCGCCGGGGTTCCGCGCGGATGGCGACCGGGTGGCGCTGCTGGGAGCGGCCGTTCCCGGGCTGGCCGGATCGGTGTACGCGGCCCTCGCGGGCTCCGCGGTGGAGGAGCGCCTGCCGTCGTTCGACGTGGCCGCCGAGCTCGCACTCCAACGAGTCCTGCTGGAAGCCGCCGCGGACGATCTGTTCGTTTCCGCCCGGAGCGTCGACGCGGGCGGCCTGGCCGTGGCGCTCGCCCTCTCGGCGATCGAGGGGGGACTCGGGGCCCGCCTGTGGCGCGTGGTGAGCGCAG